>DAISJE010000162.1:0-8765 GCA_036821665.1 Bryobacteraceae bacterium
GATCCGGTAACGGCCGGTACGTATTCGGGCAAGCGCCGGACGTGATCGTTCGCGCCGATGGAAGCATCTCGCCGGTCCACACCTACTCGACGGTCGATGGTTTCGAGGCGAATGCGACGAAGAACACCCTGCTCTACGGCTACTATGGCGGAATCTACGTGAAGCGGGATGTCGTAGTGGATGCAAACGGAAAATTGGTGGGTTATGGATTCACAGGATCTTCGAATAGCCAGAACCGTGCGATTCAGGAGGCGACCTTCGGTGTAGTCCAGACGCTATGGAAAAACCAGAACTACGGTGCTCTTTCGTTGATAACCCAATATTCCTACCTGACCCGTAATCCTTGGTACGTCGCCACTGGGACGGCCAAAGATTCACGGACGAATATGTACTGGGTCGACCTCCGATATACGCTGCCGTGAAAAAGCTCGTTTCACGGATGCGCTGCGGGCGCCGGTTCCCCCCGGTGCCCTCTTTTTGAGGGAGGAAAGAAGTCGATGGCGGAAGGATCTCCCAAAATAAAAACGCCCCCGGAATCCCGGGGGCGGTGGTTCACTGTATTCCCGCTAGCGCGGGCCAGCAGGTTTACTTCTTCTTTTTCGCTGGGGCCTTCTTGGCGGCCTTCTTCGCAGCTTTCTTAGTTGCGTTCTTCATCGAGTGATTCTCCCTAACGTAAATTTGCAATCCAATACAGATCGCAGTGTGATTCATATATACGGGTCTTCTCAAGAGAAGTCAAGAAAAAAATTACAGGAGGACCTCGCGGAGGGGTCAGATCATCCTCTGAAGATCTCTCGACACGCAAAATTGAAGATTTGTTTTACCTGTCTATGGGGTGATTTGCGTCCTTGGACCAGGTGCGGTTATCATTTCTGCAGTTGCATGGCAGGACCGCGAACCACTGAGATGATCGACGAAAGCAAAATTCGTTTCGAACGTCGCGTCGTCAGGAGACCAGCGTTGTTACGATCGTCCATCAGTGCGCTCCTCATCGCGTGCGCCATTTTTGTGTCATCGTGCGGCAGAAAACATCAGCGTGCAGCGCATGTTCCACCCACCCCGCAGCCCACGAGGGCGTCACGACGTGCGAAGACGCCCACTGCGGTGCCGGTCGGCTACACCGAAGAAGGTATCGCGAGCTGGTATGGAATCCCATATCATGGCCGCCGTGCCGCCGATGGCGAGATCTACGATATGGAAACTTTGGTCGCGGCTCACCGATTAATGCCCTTTAACACTTGGTTGAGAGTCACGAATGTCGCGAACGGCGAGAGTGTTAACGTTCGAGTGATCGATCGCGGGCCGTTCGTTAACGGCCGCATCATCGACCTTTCGAAAGCGGCCGCGCGACAGATCGGCCTTTTGGGACCAGGAATCGGACGCGTACGTCTGGAGGTCATCGCGGCGCCGGTGGACATTCCGGCCAACGACTTCTACGCGGTCCAAGTGGGAGCATTTTCCGTTGAAGCGAACGCGGAGCACCTGCGCGCCCATTACGCGGAACGTTTCGGTAATGCGCAGCTTGCGGTCAAGCAGGGCGCAACCCCGCTATGGCGCGTGCTGGTGGGTAAGGAACCATCGATTGAGGCGGCACAACAACTTGCGATCGTTCTAAGCGCCGAAGACAAAAATGTCTTTGTGGTGCGTCTGGATTCAAGCATCGCCAGCGAACCGGCATCCGCGCCCGCGCAGTCGGCTGCAGCCCAGCCATAAGCGAAAGAGAACTTCCGCGTTCCACGGCAACTATGCAGACGAGGACATCTGTCCTCCTCAGGTATCCGTTTGACACCGCAAGTCGCACTTGACGTATCACCGCTCTCGACGCTCGTTGGATGCTCGATGGCGATGAAGCAGGTCCACCGGCTGGTCACGCGCATGGGCAAGTCGCGTTTTCCCGTTCTCATTCTGGGCGAGACCGGCACGGGTAAAGAAGTTGTCGCCCGTGCGATTCACAATATCGATGCTCGCGGGCCGTTCGTGGTTGTCGACTGCTCATCGCTGGTCGGACCTTTAATGGAAAGCGAGCTGTTCGGGTACGCGAAGGGCGCGTTTACCGGGGCGCACACCCAAAAACTGGGATTGCTGGACGCCGCCAATGGAGGCACGGCTTTTTTCGATGAAATCGGAGAGCTCCCCCTCGAGCTACAGATGAAGTTGCTGCGCGTGCTTCAGCAAAAAGAGTTTCGAGCGGTCGGCGGTCTCGCACAACGCACCTCCAATTTCCGGGTCATTGCCGCTACGAACCGGGACCTAGCCGCCGAAGTGAAAGAGAAACGGTTTCGCGAAGATCTCTATTACCGGCTGAACGTGATGCGTTTGCGCCTGCCGCCTCTGCGAGAGCGGAAGGAAGATATACCTCTGCTGGTCTCACACTTTCTGCAGCGCTACGGAAACGACCACAAGGTTCCGGACGAACTGATGAATGCCCTGGTGGAATACGAATGGCCGGGCAACGTGCGCCAGCTCGAGCACTCTGTGCAGCAGATGGTTGCAATGAACACTGGACCGTGGCTGTCGATGGGCGATTTGAGCTCATTGGTTGCAAACCGAAAATTGGAGAACCAGCTTCAGCCGCAAGCTGGAGGCATGAGTTCCCCTCGCAGTCAAGATGAATCCCTGTCAGCAGTCCAGCCGGTGGTACCACTCGCCGAGGTTGAAAAGAAAGCAATTCTGGGAGCTTTGGAACATACAAAGGGCGACCGGACTTTTGCGGCAGAACTGCTCGGCATCGGGCGCACTACTCTCTACAGGAAGCTGAAAGAATACGGGCTGTAAATTAGGAGCGTGCGAATTGCACTCGACGCGACCTATGCCGTGGACCGATATCCGTCCGGGATAGCAGTTTATTCGCGCGAGATGCTGGACGGCCTCGCCGCCGAGCATCCTGAAGATACCTTCTTTTTCTGCTACCGGCCAAAACAATTTCGGCACGCGCCTGCACCGAAGGCTGGAAATGTCCGCCGGCGATTGTTGCTTCCACCCCTCCCAACCTTTGAAGCCGATCTCTTTCATGCCTTAAATCAACGAGTGGACAAACGCCGTGCCAGGAACGTAGTCTCCACGTTTCACGATTTATTCGTAATGAGGGAGGAGTATTCGACGCCTGAGTTCCGGGCGCGATTTTCCGAACAGGCGCGCCGTGCCGCCGAGAATTCAGACCTCATCATCACGGTCTCAGAGTTCACGGCGGGGCAGGTGAATAATCTACTAGGTATTCCGCGAGCGCAGATCCGCGTTGTGCCCCACGGGGTGAGGATGCCTTCGGACCCGCCTCCACTTCATGCGCGCGAAAAGTTGATTCTCTTCGTCGGCGCATTGCAGATCCGGAAAAACATCGTCCGCTTAGTAGAGGCCTTCGAAGCAATACCGGGCGATTGGCGGTTGGTTCTTGCTGGTGCCTCGAACGGCTACGGAGCCGAGCAGATTCTGCAACGAATCGAGTCCAGCCGTTGCCGGCAGCGTATCCAGGTCACAGGGTACATTAGCGAGACGGAGTTGCAGAGATTGTACTCGGTTGCTTCTATTTTCGCCTTCCCATCTCTCGCCGAAGGATTTGGGATTCCAGTCCTCGAAGCTATGGCGCACGGCGTCCCGGTGATTACTTCAGATAACACGGCTCTTGCAGAGGTGGCGGATGGCGCCGCTTACCTTATTGATCCGCTCCGAATCGAGCAATTGGAAAACGCGCTTAAGCGTTTTACCAGTGATGACGCACTCCGGGAAAAGTTCCGTAACCTGGGTCTTCAGCGAGCTTCACAATTTTCATGGGCGCGCGCGGTAAGAGACACGTATACAGCGTATCGAGAGTTGCTGGCCTGACGAATCTTACTTTTGATCTTCTTCGACTGAAATTTTCAGCGCCCGAAGAAATTTGTGATCTTGCGAGGTGAGGCGAATCTTCCCGGTCGATTCGAATTTTCGCGGATGCTCGGCATCTACTTCCGCCGCGCCCTCCTCAGAATCGCCATCTTCATCTCTTTTGTTAAAGCCAATGGTGGCTTCCAATACCAGAAAAACATCATAGCCGGCGCGTTTTATTTCGCCGATCGCGCCCGCTATACGGTCCGAGTCGGATAGGGATTCGTTTATTGCATTTCCCAATTCCGTCATCAGCTCCTTTAGTCTTTCGTCCAAAACATCCCCTTTCCGGGCACCTTCAGGTTATCACTTGCTCCGGCATCCATACCCCGCACGAAATGCGGTTAAGTACTCTCAGTAGTAGTGCAAACACCAAACATTCCCGGTCACTCTATTTGACGCGGCAGGCCCTAGGATTTGCTCCTTATATCAGAGCTTCACTAGGAGAATAACCACTCCAAAACCGTTTGAAGAAAGTCGGGGAAACTCCGGGCTAGTATCCGAAACGCCGCAGTGTCCGATCGGCAGGCGTGTCCCCGATTTTCCAAATCATTGTTTCACTCACGCACGGCCCAGAATCGGTTACGTTTCTGAGTTCTTCTGCTCGTAAGGTTTCGTGGAGTAACGCGCCGCTTCTTCCTGAGCGCCGGCTGTATTGTCGTGCGTACGGATGGCCTGCTTGTATTCGTTTACGGCACGGTCGCGCTGGCCAGTGACGTCGAAGATCTTTCCAAGATTCACGTGCGACCACACTTCCGTCCATCTAGGCTCGAGATCGCCATTGATTGCTGCACGAAATTCGTTCGCGGCCGATTGAAAGTTGTTTTGCTTAAAGAACAGTACTCCAATCCGGTAGTGGGCCAGCGAGCTGTTTCGGTTTACGTCTAGCGCCTTTTGATATTCCTTCAATGCGTTTGCATAGTCGTTGATTTCGAAGAATTGCTCGCCACGCCGGATCGCCACTGCGACCTCGATGCTGGGATCGAGCCGCAGCAGAACGTGATTCGGATCCAGAGTTAATTTCCGTGGTTTGCCGAATGTATCGACGCTGAATTCCGAAGAAGTGCCGGTGACCTCAATTTTTTTGTCTTCCGGATTGCCTTCCGTCTCGATTCGCAAATCCACAGGCATGCGGAACGTGTCGAGATCTTGTGTGACTTTGCCGACCACACGGAAGCCTTGCTGTGTTCGCAGGACGGTGTATTGCAGCTTGAATTCCGGCGAGCCGCTCGATTCAAGCCACTGGATAAAGAAATAGCGCAGATCCTGGTTGGAAACTTGTTCCATCACTTTACGAAAATCTTCGCTGGTGGCGGATTTCCAGCTGTATTTATCCATAAACGCATGTAGACCCTTTTTGAACGCTGCATCCCCGACGACATGACGGAGCATGTTCAGGACGGCGGCGCCCTTTGCGGCAGTAAGAGCCCAATACTCAGGTGAATAGTCATCGAGCCGCGAAGCTTGCAAAACAGGCGGGTCCTTTACGGTCAGAGCTTCTACATAGGTATTTTGAAGATCGGTCTCCATCGCGCCGGGTCCAGCTAAGTGCTCCTGATAGAGCAGTTCCGAATATCGGGCTGGGCCATTTTCGAGCCATAGATAATTGCGGTTCGAAGGGGAAACCAAAACGCCCCACCATTGCCGCGAGAGTTGATTCGTGAGCACGCGTGTATTGACAGGATTCGTGATAGATCCCGGCGAAAGGAAAACGATTCCGGGCGCGGAATAGCCGCTCACAGCACCCGCCTCCGTTTCGACAAGCGTTAAATTCGCCTGCGGAGCCAAACCGTATTCGGAAGTCAGAAACGTCATGATCTTTCCGGTCTCGTCACCATAACTCTGGGCGGCCGCCGCTTGCTGGTCCCGGAAGTAAATCTGAGACGTAATTCCCTCCGAGCTGACGCGCGTGGGGTCGCCCTTCACAATGGCGATGCTTCCGGGAAAGCTCGCATTCTCGTAATGAAAGGAATAGATGGTTCCACCATCGCTGGCGCGATCGGTTTTCATATCGCCGCTCGCAATCACGTGATACTCTGCCGGCGTCGTGATGCGCATATCGGCCGCAAAGCGGTTAGTCGTGTAGCCGCTTATCGGAAACCAGCGCGCCGGATACAGCAAGTAACCGAAATCCGGATGCAGGGCCGCAAATTTTATGCCGGAGACCGGTGGCGAGTCTTCGTTCCCGGTGAGCTTGCCTGCATAGGTTAACGAGATTTCGCCCGTCTGGCTCTTTTGAATAGGGCTAGGCAATTCGACTTTGATCACAAGCCCCTGACCATCTCGCGAGGCTTCCAACGGATGTCCTTGCGCATCGACAGCCTTGGAGATCGTGAGGGCATTGTTCAACTCGAAGCTCGCTTCGCTGGTGTTTTCGAGTGACGTGAAGTCGATCTTTGCGGTGGCCGTAATGGATTGCGTACGCGGGTTGATGTCGGCATCGATTGAATACCTCTGAACCTGGATCTGGGGATGCCTGTCCTGGGCTCGGACACTCACCGCCATTACGAGAAAAAGGAGTGTCCATTTCAAACCGCGCATACTAATTCATTGTCTCCTGAATGGCCCTGACCGATACGCTCCTGGCAAGTCCGATGCCGCACGCTTCCGTGATCACGCCGGCAGCCCGGTGGAACGGATCGCCATCAGCCCTAAGGGCGTCGCGAACCTTGGCGAGATCGTCGCGCATCCGGCCAGCCTTGCTGTCATTTGTTATCAAATCTTCCGCCGCCGAGGCGATATTCGCGGGTGTCATCCGATTCTGCATCAGCTCCGGAACAATCTGCCGTTCAGCGATCAAATTCACCATCGATAAAAAAGGTACTTTAACCAGACGCCGGCCTGCCCACCAGCTCAGCGGGTTGACCTTATAAAAGGTCACCATCGGTGTACCCAATACAGCCGCCTCAATTGTGACGGTGCCGCTGGCGGCGAGCGCAAGATCCGCGTGGGCAATGCAATCCCAGGTCTGGTTTTCAATTACTTTGATGGATAGCGCCGAAACACGTTCCCGAAATTCCGCGAAAACTCCGCGATTTTCAAACCCCTCCGGGGTGGCGAGTATGGTTTGCACCGAACGCCGCTGCAGAATGGAAACGGCTTCCAGCAGATCCGGCAAGTGCCGGCGAGCTTCACCCGCACGACTACCGGGCAGCAGCACGATGGTTCGCTTTCCCGGCGCAAGTTGATGCATTTCAACGAAGTCCGTGCGCGAGAAGCGGGGCCGCGCCGAGGCTGCCAAAGGGTGACCTATATAGGTTGCGTCTACTCCGCGTTGCCGAAACCACTCTTGTTCAAACGGGAACAGGCAAAAGAGCTTATCAATAACTTCCCGGATGACTTTCACGCGGCCCTGCCGCCAGGCCCAGACTTGCGGAGCGACCAGGTAATAAATAGGAACGCCGAGTCGTTTAATATGACGAGCAAGACGCAGGTTAAAATCCGGATTGTCCGTCAGCAGTGCGGCGTCGGGTCGATTCCGGCGCGCAAACCCGATCAGTTTTCGATAATCACCATAGATGCGGGGAAGATGCGCAACCACCTCCGCCAATCCGACAACCGATAAGCGGGCGGAATCGACAACCGGCTCGACATCCAAAGCCTGCAACCGGGGACCTGCGCAACCAAAAAAACGAGAACCAGGCAGCATTTCCTTCAGACATCGCACGACACCAGCGGCATACATATCGCCAGATGCCTCGCCCGCGGAAACCAGAAACTGCACTGCGTTTGACTCAAGTGTAGCAGCGCGTTCTTCATTGCCGGGGAACTTGGAAGGAGGCTTGCTAGAATCGAGGCGAAAACCTAAAATGTCCAGCCAACTAGAGCCGACACCCGCTAATCCGGCTCAATCAGGTGTTTTTAGGGTCAGCGTGGGTCAATTTGCCGAACGGTTTCGTGGCGAAGTGATTCCCCTAAGTAATACTTTTGGATATTTTTGCGCCTCCATTCCGATGACCGAGGAGGTCGTGAAGGAATACCTGGAGGAGCCGATCGCGGCGTTGCCTCCAACCATTGCGACCATGCTCCCGCGCGTGTCCATCTTATTGGTTCCTTATCTGGAGCGTTCGAAGGTGCGTGGGCGTACAACTGCCACTAGAAAGAAGCGAGTCGCCCTGGAAAAGGTATCTGATTTCGTGGTGGCAGAACGGCCGGCGGATGGACAACAATCCTGGGCTTCACAGGTCAGCTTTGCGAATGAAACCGTCCTCGTATTTGCTTTAAAGGAACAGGATGTCGCCGAGTACCATTACCGGCTTTACCGCCGGCTCGCGGGATTAGTTGCGGAGAAATGGTCGCCGGACGTGGGGGCCAGTTACAAAGCAATGATCCGCGAAGAGCTGATTTCGAGCGTTCATGGCGAGGTTGATGACGAGAGCTGGCAGGCGAAACAGACTCTGCTTCGCCGACAAAGCAACGTCAAGCGCGACAGCCCGTTATTTGCCGATTATGTCCGGCAGTCCTTTATAGATACGCTGACTCTGTACCTTCACGGTATCTGCTGCGATATCGATGTAGAAACAGGACCCCGCCAACTGCCCAGCCGGTATCTTCGAAAGCGGCTCAATCTGCTCCGTTCCGTGTATTCACCGCCCGCCGGCTATACTGTATTCCCCGAAGACGGCGAACAAACAAACAGCCAAAATTGACAAGCCGTTCCGAGCCGCGCGCGTCAGCAAGCGGTCTTCAATACATTGGCGTGGCGCCGACGGACGCTGCAGACATGTTGAATCAGAACTGTTAATTCGATAAGTTGGCGGTGGCGTTTGAAACCCATGTAGAACAAACGCGGAAGAGACTTGTATTTTGCCATCCGTTGAACTAGCTGGTTTTCTCTTGCCAAGTCACGCGGCTGCGGCCCAGTTGCCGCTGGTACTTCTACTCATTTTTGGAAGCGCCAAAATACT
>DAISJE010000163.1:0-8742 GCA_036821665.1 Bryobacteraceae bacterium
TATTTGGATCGCTTACTCGATCCACTGACCGACGCCTTCACGCCGGAAGTTGCAACCGCGATAGTCGAGCTGCGCGCGGATTCGGAACTCCAGACCCATATCGCGGAGCTGCGTCGTAAGGCCAATGAGGGGACTCTTACGCCTGCCGAGGAGGCCGAGTACAAGGAGTTCGTGGAAGCTGTTGACCTGATCTCCATTATTCAGGCCAAAGCCCGCCACTTTCTCGCGAAGCATGCGGCGTAAATGGAGCCAGCCACTAGAGAGCTGGTTCGCAGGCGGGCCGGAAACACTTGCGAGTATTGCCACATACCGCAACAGGCAACGCCTCTCATTTCCTTCCATATCGAACACATCGTGGCGCGCCAACACGGTGCCTCCGATGCGCCCGATATGCTCGCCCTCGCATGTGACCGATGCAACGCGTACAAGGGGCCGAATCTGACCAGCATCGATCCCGAAACCAACACTGTGGTGCCACTTTTCAATCCGCGTCTGGACACCTGGGCTGATCACTTCGCGGTTCGGGATGGATATATTGCTGGTCTGACAGCAAAGGGACGCGCCACGGTCCGCTTGCTCAATATGAACGCCCCGCGGCGCGTAGAATTACGTCAGGCTTGGCTGAGAACACGCTGAAATCGAACAGATTTCGAGCAACACATCACCGGGATTCACAGTTCTGGTGATCACCGGGTTTCGGGCACCTCAGGCTGAATGTCCGCCCGACAACTTGGCCCGCGTGTCGATTGCGCCCAGCGCAACATGTTTTCTAAGGTACCGATGCCGTGGCGATCACGCTCAGCAACTCGCTTCCAGTATTCATCCGTTCGCATGACTTGAAATGTAGCCCAACTGAGCCCGATTGCATCAAGCTTCGGCAGCATATACCGTTGCCAAAGGTTTGCAAATTGGATCGGAATCGTTCTTGAGCAAATTGTCCAGGGAAAGCGGATTCAGGAGATCGCCGCCGTACTGAACACCCGAAGCTACAGTACCCGGAGCGGCAAGCCGTGGAGTCCCACCGATGTCTTCGACCTGCTCCCGCGAGTCATCGAAGTGGGCCGTCACATCTGAAGAGCCACGGCTGGCAAGAGCGCCGCCGCACGATATAAAACCACCGCAAAAAATAAGAGGTGAGCTAGCGTGCTGCTCACCCCGTAAGAACTTAGAAGGAGGATGGAATAAATCGAAAGATTAGAAATTAAATGCTTGGGCGCCTCCTTTCACTTGAGTTTTAAAAAAACTTGCAACCACTACGGCCCTCTTTGACCGTCTCGCTTTGGCGAAAATCATCAGACTGAGCGCTATCCCGAGCAAACACACCGTTGCAGGTTCAGACGTGGCAACGTCGGCAGTTCCGGGAACTAGCGTCACCGGGAGCGGGTTTGTCAGGGACGAGTCGTAGATCTGCACATTGGAAAAGGTAAACGTAGCCGTGCCGGGTCCGATCGCTGTGAATCCCACGACCGCAAGGGTGCCCGGCCCAGTTACGGCGGGACCGCCCGCCAGCGTGTCCGCCGTAAGTCCGGTGTTGCCGCCGGCGTTATCGATTGTCCCCGGTAGAAAGATCGAGTCATTCGTGTCGGCGAACAGCGCTCCCTCTGTAATACTGTCCGCTGCCACCACCGTGGGATCAAAGCCCAGCGTGAATTGGAAGGCGTACAGATCCGGCGAAACATTGTCGACATCGATATCTACAGCGAATGTCTGCCCGACGGTTACCTCGAAGGAAGCCGGCGAGACAGAAAGAGTGTTGCTGAAGGCGCAAGTGGTCCCGGCGAGCACCAACAGGCAGGGTAAGAGTGAGTGTTTCATTGGATTCTCCTTGATTTGTCAGTTATTAGTACTGGGTTAGGCTGTCTCCAATCGCTCCGCCCACGGCTCTGAATCAAAGCGGGGGGCGGAGCGGCCGGAGGCTTCCGGTTATTGCAGCGGGCAGCCCTTTGGCAGTGACGGCGCGGCGAGAGCCAGATCGAGAACGTTCACCGCTCCATCATTGTTGATATCGGCGAGCACGTTATAGTTCGGCTGTCCCGCATACGAGCCCATCGCCGCCCGGATCGCGCTCACGTCTGTGCAGTTGGCCTGCCCATCGTTATTCACATCGCCGGCCATACGCACATGAAGCGTCACTTGCAAGTTAGCCGCGTGGCCGTTATTGGCTTCGATATTCACCCTGTAATCGCCCTCGCTTCCCTCGGCAGGCGTGCCGCTGAACAATCCTGTTCCCGTAGGAACGCCCGCGGCGGTCTGATCCGTGAAGCTGATCCCTTGCGGTAGCCGGTGGTGCACCGTCAACTGCATGGGCGGAAGGTACTGCGCGCCACCAGGCGTTAGGACGCCAATGTCATGCGGGTACCCGGTAGTGGGGATCGAAAAAGAGGCGCGCACTTTCGCCATGAGCCAGATATCGAGCTGGTCTCCAGTAGCTGTCGGGAAGCCGGGCTGCTGCCGCACATAAAACGTGTAAATCTGGTTTGTCGAGCCGTAGCTGTTGGTTGCAGTAACCGTGATCGGATATGCGCCGCCGGTTGCAGTTTTGAAGTTCAGATCACCCCCCGCCGGGCGATCTGAATTCAGAGTAAGACCGGCCGGCACGTCACCGCTGAGACTGAGCGTCCCCGACGCCATATTCGTATGCGCGCTGAGATGGCAGGGCTCGTTGACGTCGCATCTGGTCATCAACTGGTCTGCTGGGTTGATGAATACCGGAGCCGCGCGAATGGCAAGCGTATTCGTGAGTTCGATCCCGACCTGCCCAATCGCCACGGGCAAGACGCCGACCGACACGCTGTAAGGCGTAGCAGTCGCAGGCGGTCTGCCGGAAAACGTTGCCGTACCGTCGCCGTTGTCTCGGAACGACAACCAGCCGGGCCGCTGGGGCGAGAAGCTGAAAGTGAAGTGTACCGGCGTAGTAGCGCCCGCCGTTATAACCTTATATACGTTGTTGACTTCGGGCGTGAAGGTGGTCGCGAGCCTGAAGTCGGACGCGCCGACAACCACGGGTGATGGAGCGGGAATGAAATCGATCGCCAGTTGCTGGCTAGTCGTGCCGAGAGGATTGGTTGCTTGCACCGTTCCCCCAATCACGTTCTCCGGGCCGCCGCTAGCAGATATATAAATGACGCCACCCGGGTCGGTCCCGCTAATGGTGGCCGTTCCGTTCCCGTTGTCGCGGAAGCTATAGCCGTCGGGCATCCTAAAGTCTGGCCCCAATGAAATCGAGGGCGCGGGATTGCCGGCAGCATGAATCGTAAAGGTAGTGGCGACGCCCCCGTTATCGTTGAACTCATTCGCCGATATGATCTGCGGTGTTGTTGCACCGAGAACCAGAGTAAAATTCTCCGTCGCCGTGCCCGTGCCGTTCGTGGCCTGGAAGGGGATTGTATAAGTGCCCAGCGGGACGGATGCCGAACCGGACAGCGTGAGAGATCCGTTTGCTCCGACGCTAACAGAAACACCGGGCGGAATAGAGCCGGCTGGGCCGATAGCCGGTGTAGGGATGCCCGTAGCCGTGATGTTCACCGAGAAACTCTGTCCGCCAGGAATAGCGGCGATGGGATCGTTGGTGAAGATTGGCTTCTGGCCGAGCGACACGAGTGTGCCATCCTGCATCTGAAAATTAAAGGCGACATAACTGGAGCAGGTTTGGTAATTCGTCACAATGCTGACACCGGCGGTAGGATCTGCCGCACACACCACATCGCCATCGGCGGGCTGCGTTTTGGTCAGCAGGAAGGTCGATCCCGTCCAATCCACTGCCCAGGTAGTACCCTGCGGATCGGTGATGGTCAGAGTCGGCGATAGGCTGTTGGCGGTTGTGCCGTCCGTGAGCGTGCCCGATTGCAGGAAAAAACCTTCGTAAGTCTGAACGCTCCATTGAGTGCCGGCAAGATCCTTGTAAGTGAGCGTCTGGGTTTCCGTCCGATTCCCGGTGGTCGGATTCTCCAGCACGAAATAAGGATCCACGCCATCGCGGTGCTCGGGAAGAGTCTGTGCGCTCGGCCTATCCGGCAGCGTTTGCGCTGTGAATGCCGTCATTAGTTGATACATTCCGGTATCGCTCCCGAGAAAGTTCTGGAAGTTCACGCCTTGGGATTCGAACGAGCTGACAAAACCGTCTAACTCGTTCACTTCGTCGAGGGCTTGTTCCGAATCTATGAAATCGAAACCGGCTTCCACCCCGATCTCCACGGCGATCAGAATGATAGCGGCGGGACCCCCGGCGAAGTCGGCGGCAGCGCTCGACGTCAATTCGTCAATCGCTTCCTGGCTCGCTGCCTCGATGTCGTCAGCGCCGGTAAAGCTCCTATCACCCGCCTCAGCCGCATCGCGGATCGCCTGTTTTGCTGCGCTTGCCGCTTTCTGCAGTATCTTAATTTGGTTTGCCGTCGAAGTTTTCGGGAAGTTGACGAAATACTGATAGGTCGCCAGAGACGATGCGGCGGAAAGACCTACCGCAGGCGCGGCGGCATATCCGTACATCAGGTACCCTTCCTGTTGAAGACTTTCTTCTGTCGCCGATCCATACTGAGTGTTCGTCACCGCGGCGCCATAGGTGTTCTTTAGCGCCGCGCCGAGGAAATAGTCTTGGGAAGGAACCTGCAGCGCAGTAAAGCCCGTGACCAACGGATCTCCCGAGCAGTAAGCAGTGTTGTCGTACGTCAGTCCATACGTTGCGGCCACCGCGGGATCCGGTTTCCAAGCGCAAGGATTGGCCTTCCAGGCATCCGCGTCTGCCGCCGCAGCTTTGTAGTCAGCCAGTTCCAGGTTGTATACGACGCCCTTGAACCAGTCGAAAATCGCCTGTTCGTGAGGGGTTCGGGTGGATGGGTCTTCCTGAATGATGCGGAGCAGGTCGTCAAACATCAAGCCCCGGATCGCGTTGCGCAGATCCGCGCGCCCATATTGGTAGACGAAGTTGCTCTCCGATTGCGGAATGTGATGCAGTTGCAGATAGGTTGAGACGGCATCGTTTTCGAACTGCTGCAGGTCCGCATTGCAGACGGTCAGGATACCGCACGCTTGAGCAGCGGGCAGCACCATTAGAAAGCCGGCGACCACCAGATTCATTTTCAAGATATTCATGTTGAAAACCTCCGTTTGGATTTTTCGTTTCTAAAGCGCACAGCAGGGATGAATCGGAACATCGGGGCCGCAAAAAAGCGATATACTTTGTTCAAAACTGACCAAGGGAGATGGAATCAGACGCGCCAGGGGACGTGACTGTGCTGCTGCACCGCATCGGAAGGGGAGACTCGCAGGCTGCCGGTGAGCTGGTCCCACTGGTACTGCAGGAGCTGCGGGACTTAGCCCGCCATTACTTAAAAACCGAGCGGCCCGGGCACACTTTGCAGCCAACCGCGCTCGTGAATGAAGCGTATCTGCGGCTGGTTGGCAACGGATCACGCGACTGGCGGAATCGCGCGCACTTCATCGGTGTCAGCGCCTCCATCATGCGGCACATTCTGATTGATCATGCGCGGCATAGGCAGGTTCTCAAGCGCTGCGCCGAAGAAGAAGTGTTGCGCGAAGAGCGTGAAGCGCTTTCCCCGGCCGAGGCCGAAAAGCTGATCGCGCTAAATGCTGCGCTGGACCGTCTGGACCAAATGAACCCTCGCCAGCGGCAAGTGGTAGAACTGCGCTATTTTGGCGGCCTGTCGCTCGAAGAGA
The DNA here is from genome assembly GCA_036821665.1 of Bryobacteraceae bacterium. GTDB lineage: Bacteria > Acidobacteriota > Terriglobia > Bryobacterales > Bryobacteraceae > Bog-105. Next base: position 5,674 of record DAISJE010000163.1, read on the forward strand.
CTGCGGAAGCGCTTGGCGTCTCGGCCATGACCGTAAAGCGCGACTGGCGGGCAGCCCGCGCCTGGCTGAAAGGGGAGCTCCGCGGCGAACCGCTTTCGTAGAGCTGCGCTGACTTCCAATGTCCCCCGAGCAATGGAACAGAATGGTTTCGCTGTTCCATGCAGCTTGCGAAAAAACCGGACAGCAGCGAGTAGCCCTGCTCAACTCCGTTTGCTCGGGCGATCCCGCTTTGCGGCTGGCGCTCGAGCGGATGCTCGCAGACGATAAAACCTCGACCAGTTTCTTCGACCGGCCGCCGGTTGAGAAACTGATAGCCTTGGCTAGCTCCCAAACCACACCCGCTGAAATTGGGGCAAGATTCGGGCGTTATGAGCTGACGCATCCCATCGGCTGCGGCGGCATGGGTGAAGTCTGGGCCGCGCACGATACGGAATTGGATCGCCCCGTCGCGCTCAAATTTCTGTTTCCTGCGGTGGGCCGGGTGGCCGAACGTTTAACCCGCGAAGCCAAAGCCGCCTCCGCGCTGAATCATCCCAACATCGTCACCGTCTACGAGGTTGTCTGGCACGATGACACGCCCATCATTGCGATGGAGTTGGTCGACGGCCGCGCGTTGCGGACGCTCAGCGGAACTCCGCAGCCGGTTCAGCAGGTGATCGAAATCGGTCAGCAGACCGCAAGAGCGCTGGCTGCCGCTCACGCGCACGGCATCGTCCATTGCGACATCAAGCCGGAAAACATTCTGGTGCGGAATGATGGCTACGCAAAGGTGCTGGATTTCGGCATCGCTCGGCACATCGAGCGCGATGCAAAGCCGGCCGTTATTGGTGGGACGCTGCGCTACATGGCCCCAGAGCAAGCACGCGGCGAAGCGCCGGTTCCGGCCAGCGATGTTTTTTCTTTGGGTCTGGTTCTCTACGAACTGGCGACCGGCCGGCATGCCTTCGAGCGCAACTCGCCTGCGGAAACCATGCAGGCCATTCTCACGGAGCAGGCGGCCCCGCCATCCTCGAAGAACTCGCTTGTGCCTCGGAGCTTGGATTCGCTGATTCTGAGCATGCTCGCGCGGGAACCCGCCGCGCGGCCATCAGCGCAAGAGGCCGCAACCAAACTTGGCGAGATGCTCGGGAACACGCAACTCGCCGGATCGCCCCGAAAGCAGCGTCAGAACCGCTGGTTACCCGTTCTCGCGTGCTCTCTCATTGTGATATGCCTCGTTTGGGCTATTGGGCGTCTTCGGGTTGCCAGAAACAACTCTCCGCTATATGCAGACTTAAGGATTCAGCCCCTTACTTCGCAAGCGGGCTGGGAGTCCGCTCCCGCCTTGTCACCGGACGGCCAGTCCATAGCGTTCACGTGGGCCGCGAAGCTGGATGGCCACAAGCAAATCTATGTGAAGCAGCTCGATGGTACGCAGCCGGTTCAGCTCACAAACTCCCCATCCGGCGATATCGGCTATCTCGCCTGGTCACCGGATGGCAAAAGCATCGCATTCAAGCGCCAGTACGGAATCGCCGGCGCAATCTATTCCATTGCAAATACCGGCGGGAAGGAACGCAAGATGGTAGACCTGGAGGTCGCGAACCTGACTTCCGCCATCGATTGGTCTCCCGATGGAACGCAACTGGCATTCTCGGATGCCTATCGTTCGCCTACTCAGCTAGCCATCTATTTGTACGATCTGCGGACTCGCGTGAAGCGCAAGCTAACTTCCCCGCCGCCGTTAACATCGGGCGATTGGAACCCCAAATTTTCGCCGGACGGCTCGACCGTGGCCTTCAAGAGAGTCACCGGTTTTTGGGCAGATGAGATTTACGTTGTGCCCGCCATGGGAGGCTCGCCCCGGCGCGTGGCGGACCGCAGAGGTGGTATATGGGGACACGCTTGGACGGCGGACGACAGAAGCCTGATCCTATCCTGGCAGCGAAGCGGTACTGTTTTCGGAATATGGCGGCTCCCGCTGAAGACACCGGCCCAGCCCGAGCCTATCGCCCAGGGAGGAGTCGACGCGATCATGCCCTCAGCCGCCCGAAAAACAAATCGCCTGGCCTGGGTAAATCAGCTTTGGGATCTGAACATCTACCGCATAGCAGCCACCGGGGTCGGAACGCCTGTGAAGCTCATCGCGTCTACGCTCCGCGATCAGGACGCCACCTACTCACCGGATGGCCGGATTGCGTTCATCAGCGATCGCTCCGGCAGCCGGGAAATCTGGTTAGCGAAAGCCGATGGCTCCGGGCAAGTGCAAGTCACGAGGCTCAATGGCCCACCGATCGATCATCTCCAATGGTCGCAGGACGGACGAAGCTTAGTATTTCAAAGCAGGCCGTCTGGATACTCGCAGATTTTCACACTCGAGTGCGACCGAGCGGCCGAAGTGTGCGGAAAGCCCAAGCATTTGGTCACAGGCGGCGTGGCGGAAGCGCCCAGCTGGGCGGCCCACGGCAAATTCATTTACTTCGCCTCAGACAGAACCGGCAGATGGGAGATATGGAAAATCGCGACATCCGGCGGCCCCGCTGTGCAGGTTACGCAGAATGGCGGTTATATGTGCCGCGAATCGCGTGATGGCAAGTGGCTCTACTTCACAAAAGATGGCCACGACAGTCTCTGGAGAGTGCCAGGCTCTAATTTCCGCAACGCACCCGCGCCGGGAGAAACTCTAGTAATCGGTCCGCCATACAAAGTAATAACGGATGGCTGGACTCTTATCCCAAACGAGATCGTCTTCTACGACGGGGCAACGCGCAGCCACTCGGCGGAGATCGAAGCCTATAATCTTCGAACGCAACAAATGCGCTCAATCTTATTGCTGAACGAGCTCTTTCCCAACAACAGAGGCGAACTCGGCATCTCCGTCTCACCAGACGCGCAATGGATCTTGTACTCCCAACTCGACAGATCCGGCAGCAATATCATGGTCGCGGACCCTACCCGCTGAAGCAGCCGCTTAATCTCAACCGCCCAAAAACGCAGCTCTCTTGCGTTTCCCAAAAACAACGTGTGTCTTTAGTTGTCTGCACGCTCTCCGACGGAGCCGTCGATAGTTGCTGGGTTTACGACTCCGAC
>DAISJE010000164.1:0-8713 GCA_036821665.1 Bryobacteraceae bacterium
GACCTTGGCTCGTCGCCAATTATTTTTATCGAAAGGGTCCATCCCTTGCCGGACCTTAACCCAGATGGTCGCCTGCTCGCCAGGCTCGAGAATTCCGTTGCCGTTGCCGCGGCCCTCCGTTACGGTGCGCTTGATACTAGAGCCGCCGCCGGAATTTCCGCGCTGCCGAAATACGGAAAAAGTCTGTGTCCGACCGTCGAGAATTGCAATGTCCTCGGGAGGAGGAATGTTTTCCGGCGCGATCAGCACATCGAAATAGTGCTCCTGCTCGGGAGCTGTCTCGGCGCTTAGTTTTACGTTCAGTCGCACGCGTGCAAAATCGCCATTGCCCGACGTAAGCCGGACTTCAAGAGATTTACTCAGATCGGCGATTGCGCCAGCGGCAAGAGACGCAGCGTCTGCTTTCCCTCGCAAAATCTCAACAGTTGGATAACCGGACGTTAGCTCCAAATGAATACCGGTTTGAGCCGTCGTGCGCGGATTGAATAGCCTTACAGGAAGCGATACGGTTTTACCGGGCGGAAGGCGCATAAAATCCTTGCCGGTAACAGGCAGAAATACAAGCGGCTGTGCTCCGGTTCCGGGGCCGTTCACACCAATTTCATGCCCGGAACAGTCCGTTTCCAGATGCAGGCGGCCGGCTTGATCCGCAATCGCCTCGTACTGCTTCGTCTTAAACGTTCCGAGATTGAAATCGAGAATTCGGTACGTCGCGCCAGAACGATAGAGTCCGGCCGTCTCGATTGCAAGGGATGAGCAGTTCGCGGATGGGCCGTCCGGGGCCCATTTGCGAGTCCGGACTCCAAATCCGCCCTGCCGCACATGATCCAGATAGATCAGGCCCGGTTCGGCAAGATTACTTCGCACCTGGTAATCGTGCACGCGAAATTGAGCGTAGGCCGTCGAGTAGTTCCAGACCGTGGGAGTGCTGTCCAGCGCAGGATTTGCGAAAGCGCGCATGTGAAACTTGAGCGTCTCCGCGATTGATGTCGCCCAATGCCGGTGATATTCGTCCTGCCGGAATTCGAAATCGACGCTCGGCGTACTCGCGTACGCTGCACGGGTTTCCTCATGGTATTGACTGATGAAGTCGCCGCTGGCTCGGATCAGGCGGATCATTGTGTGTTCATGATTCAAAACCTGGTCCTTCGGTCGCCACAAGGAACGGCGATTTTTATCGCCTACATAAAATTCCGGGCCCGGATTGAAAGCGGAAGCGCTGCCGACAAGATCGGGATAGCGGGCACTGAGATACAAGCTCATAAACCCGCCCATACTTAAGCCCGAAGTCGCGCGATAGCGCCGTGAGGTCAGGGTCCGGTAGTTTGCATCAATGAGTTGGACCAGCTCGACAAAATAGGCGCCGAAATCCAGATCCCCACCGTCGCGCCTGACGTCGTAGGGATCGCCGCCGTAGAAACCGGTATAACGGCTTGCCACGTATCCATCGGGTGCAACCACGATGAGCGGATGAGCGCCGACGAACGCCTCGATCTTAGGCACTGTATCGAGTCCGCCATCGTAGTCTTCGAGCGTATAGCGATCGCTGTGCCCGTGGAAATAGTAGACGACCGGATAATGCTTGCCGGAAGTCTCGTAGTCAGCGGGCAGGAAGATGCGGTAATGCCGCAGTTCGCCGAACACTTTTGAGGTGTATGCGTGGTCGTAGAACGGCTGAGTTGCGAAGAGCGGTGCTGCAATCGCTAGCGCTAAAAAGAGCCGGGTCATGCTTCAACGGCGCCGCACCACTCGGCAGCGAATAGCAGCAATGTATTGGCTGCCGAAATCATGGAATCGATTTCGACGTATTCGTCCGCGGCGTGCGTGTTTCCGCCGCTCGGTCCCCAGAGCACGGTGGGAATACCAAAGCTGTGGAAGACAAACATGTCACAGGGTCCCTCAATGCCGACCACCTCGGGCTTTGTACCGAATGCCGCCATAGCGCACTCTGAAAGCTCTTGCACTAAAGGTTCTGAAGCTGATATCGCGGAGCCAGGAAGCCAGCGGAGGGGAAGCTCGACCTCGGGCATTGCGGAAAAAATCTCAGGCGCGCTCTCGGTCAAAGTTCGTAGCCAATCGAAAAACTCACGTTCGATGTCGGCCTGAGTCTCACCGGGCATGAGCTGCCAGTACAATTCCACGCGGGCGACATCCGGAACGGTAATCGGTTCGCCGTATCCCCACGGCGATGTATGAATTTTGGTTACGGAAACAGGAACTGGATCAGGGTGTCCGGCATACAATTCGTGGACGCGCACGCGCGCACGGCGTTGAGCTGCAAACGCCGGCAGCTTAGCGAGGAAATGTGTCAATTGTGCCGTGATTCCTCCGGGAAACGGTCCGTTTTGGAGAACCCCGCCAGTGCCCGCACGAAAAGTAATGTGCGCGGTACGGCCTCCGCGCTGTGCGGGACAAATGCGTAAAGACGAAGGCTCGGAAAGAATTGCGGCGTCTGCGTTGTAGCCCCGCAACCGGCCGGCCAGCGTGCCATTGGAGCCGCCGAACTCTTCGTCAATTACCGATTCAAATAGCAAATTGCCTTTCAGAGCAAGATCGAGATCGGCGACGCATTCCATGATGAAGAGATTGATGGCGATGCCCGCTTTCATATCGTTTGAGCCCCGGCCGAAGATGCGATTGCCGGCGATCTCCGCGCCAAACGGATCACGCGTCCAATCTTGTGTGCCGCGAGGTACGGTATCAATGTGGCCTGAGAGAAGCAACGACCTTCCTCCTCCGATACCCTGGCGGCGCGCTCCGATATTTTGGCGGCTCGTATAGTTGCGCCCCGGGAAGAATAGCGGGTGCGCTTCGACCCCGGCCTCGTGCAAATGATAAAGGTCCGGCTGTAATCCACAATTCACAAAGAATTGTGCAATCCAGGTTTGGCACGCCTTTTCCGCACCGTGAGGAGGAGTGTTCTCCGATGGCCTCCGAATCAGCTCTTGAGTGATTTCGACCAGGCGAGCCCGGTGCTGTTTTACGTATTCGGTGAGTGTGCGTTGCAGCCGGGGAGATGTGTTCATCTTTAGATCGCCTGACCGCGTAGAAAGAAGCCTTGCTCGGGCCGGCTCTCCTGCATTTATAACTTATTTGTCTCCAGCAAGTAAGTCTATGTTACGGCTGGCGAGTCCGTCAAACGAAAGCTACAGCCTTCGTCGAGTTGCAATACTAAACTCACACCTATGGCTAGACAGGTTCTGGCGATGAAGCGAGTGCTTCGACCTCCCGAGGTTCGTGGGGCCAATCGGGCCGCTATTCTCGGCCTGCTTCAACAAAACGATTATCTGTCTCGCGCCGATGTCGCACGCCAAAGCGGTCTTTCAGAAGGCGCCATTTCGCGGATTGTGAGTGGGCTGATTAGAGATCGTCTCGTTCATGAAGACGGCGCGGAGAACTCTACGGGGGGACGGCCTGGCCGGCGTTTGGCGCTCGACCGGAAACGTGTGGTTTTTGGCGTGGAGATTCAGAACTGGGAAACGCGTTGCGCTCTCAGCACAATGAATGGCCGGCTCGTGGAAACTACGCGCTTTCGTACCCATTCTGCGGCCGAAGAGACGCTTAATCGCATCGCGGTCGAATTTGGTGCTTTCCGCAAAAAGCTGGGGTCAGACCGGCTGGCGGGAATTGGCGTTGCTGTCCGGGGTATTGTGAACAGCGAAACTGGAGTACTCGTTCTGGGGGGGCGATCCGACTGGCGAAACGTTCCCATTCGGTCCATTCTGGAAGCTCGTCTGCATGAGCCTGTCTTTGTAGAGAACAACGTTCGCGCGGCTGCCTTGGCTGAATATACATACGGACCGGCGGAAATGCTCGGACGCCACTGCTTTGTCTTCGTGAAAATCGATGAAGGCGTCGGTATGGGCGTACTGTTCGATGGCAAGCTCTATCACGGTCCGCATATGGCGGCCGGCGAGTTCGGCCAGATGGTAATTGAAACTGAGAAAACGGAAGAGCGCCACGACCGCCCGGGTTGTATCGAACGCTTGATCTCAAATGCCGCTATATGCGATCGCTATTCCAATCTGACCGGAGCCTGGCGTCATCCCGGCACAGGCGATACCTCGGCGCGCGTTCGCCGAATCACGGAATGGGCAATCGCGGGAGAAGCGCCGGCCCGGCAGACCATCGAAGAAACGGCGCGCTATCTCGGAGTAGGAATCTCGAATTTAATATGGGGCCTCGATGCCGATACAGTTGTGATCGACGCTATAGTCGCGGACGCCTGGCGTCTGGTTGAGCCTATTGTGCGACAGCAACTCCCGGATGACCGTGAATTATGGGGACCGCGGAATCTGCTGCTGCGTTCGTCGGCGTTGGGCGGTGAAGCTGCTCTGATTGGTGCTGCGACGCTTCCGTTGGCCAGGATCTTTACGGGAGCGTTGCCTCGGGTCGCAAATCGCACACGCTAAGAAAGTCTCAAAATCCGAAAGTTTCTTGATGTTGTAAAGTAACTTTCATATCGTGGGCCCATCGTATAGCTCGCTTTACACCTGCATTGCAATTCTTGCGTGTAGCGGGTCTTTTTCCGCCGGCCGAGCCGCCAATCTCCGGGCCTTGCCGGAATACCTGCGACCCGATCCCTTCGGTCAGATCGTATCAACGGATCGTATTCCTGGTGCTGCGCTTGAAAATCGCATCACAATCGAAACCCCGCGCGCCGCGTACGCCTCCTGCCAACTAACCGTAGATCTTCCAGAGAGCGGCGATTACCGGCTCGAAATCAAGCCTGCCGCGCCGCGCAGCGGGGTTCAAGCGGAACTCTTCCGGGAGTGGTTTCATTTCGTTCCAGCGGCCAAACAATACTATCCGGACGCGCTGGTGCCGGTTGAATCGCCTTTTAATGGTTCGGTGCCCGATCCGGATAATCGCATTCCGAAACAGACTAGTCAGGCTTTCTGGATCGATTTCTGGATACCATCGAGCGTTGCGCCGGGCGATTACACAATAACTGCCGTTTTGCATTCCGCGCGCCATACCTCATCGCTGCCTATTCACATCAAGGTCCTGAAAGCGGTTGTTCCGGCTGACGACGCGGTGACGATGGATCACAATTCATACGGCACGTCGTGGTTTGCTCCTCAATATCCGAAGCTTTGCAATCGTATTGGCAAGAATTTCTTCGACAGTCCTGAATACTTTGCTCTGATCCACGCGTATCACCGCATGTTTTATGAGCATCGTGGAAGCTTTCATCAACTCGGCTACGGTCATGCGGGAAAAGTGGGACCGGACTTCGCACCGGAATTGGAAGGCTCCGGAAGAAATGAACACATCGCGAATTGGAACCGCTACGATTTGCAATATGGTCCGCTGCTCGATGGCTCGGCCTTCACGCGAACACGCCGCGGCCCGAAGCCAATCCCATTCGTTTATCTTCCGATCAATCCCGAGTGGCCGGCGAGTTTCGAGCTCTGGGGGGAACCGGGATATCAAGCCGAATTTGTGAATGTCGTCTCCGAGATGGAGCATCATTTCCGCCAGAAGGGTTGGACCCATACCAATTTCGAAATGTTCTTCAATCAAAAGAAGCGGTATCGCGGCTTCAATTGGGATGGGGATGAAACGCGGTTTCCGAAGGACTACTCGTATTTCCGCGAATATTCACGCCTGCTGAAACTTGCCGTGCCGGCCGATTCGCCCGTTAGGTTCGTCTTTCGCGCGGATGTCAGTTGGACTATGGAGAAACAATGGCGTGAACTAGCAGGCGTCGTGAATTTCTGGGTGTGCGGAGGCGGAATGTTCAGTTGGTTCCCATATGCGCCACAACTGCTGAAAGGACGCGGCGATATTGTATGGACCTACGGCGGAACGCCTGCCGTAACGGACCCGAGTTCACGTATCACGCTCGATGTATTACGCGCCTGGATGCAGGGCGTTCAAGGCTTCGTACGATGGGAAACCACTTCTCCCGGGCCCGACCCGTGGTTTCATTTCGCGGGTGGAACGGAAAATTTAGTCTATCCGGGCGACCGCTTCGGCATTGTCGGTCCGATTGCGTCCATTCGGCTGAAGCTTGAAAGAAACGCAGTCCAGGATATCGATCTGTTGGAAGCATGCGCACGCCGAGGACAGGCAAACACAGTAAAGGCGGCCGCTGCGCAAGCGTTCAATAAAACCGTTCCAGACGATTGGTGGACACCGCGACCCGCTTTGGCCGATACCAAACCGGAAAACTGGTCTAACGCCGACATCGAAGATGCGACGCGCGCCTCGCCCAAATTTGACAAACTGCTCGATGCCGCTGCCTGGCAGCGTCTACGGCGCTACATCTATCAGGTTGCAGAGGAAGGGAAGTAGTGCAGAGGATTTTGTTGTATCTGTTTGCAGCGGGTTGGTTGTGTGGGGCGCAACTAACGTACGGCTCAAACCGCAGTTTGGAAGACGTGGCTCGCATAGCGACCGTAATGGTCGATGGCGATATCTGTACGCACATTCAGACCAAGCGCTCCATCGAATACATGTCGAAGAAGGACCCGCGCGATCCCTGGATCGCTTCGGACAATTACGACGTCAATGACGGTCCGTTCATTCAAACGAAGAAGACGCTCATACGTCTCGCGCAGCTTTGCCCGTCAGCTTGTGATGTGAATCTTTGGATGCCGGTGCCTTCGCGTCCGGATCGCGTTCAGATCCTGATCCGAAATGTGCACGAAATCAGCCAGTTCTGGAAATGGGGCGATATGGATCAGGAGATGCCGCCCGAAATGAAGCGTGTCCTTGAGCACGCAGAATTCGTTACCGTGCGGCGGAAAGCTGGAATGACTTCCGTTCTGGCACCGGTGTACAACAGCCTCGAAGATGTAGTCGCTCTGGTCGAAGTGGTGAGTGAGAGCAATCCGGATCCTCGGGAAAACGTGAAATGAAGCGGTTGTTCCTTGTGTTGCTGCTGCCGCTAACGGCGTTCGCGGCACCACCGGCATCAGTAAGAAGTTACGAAGGTACGATTGCGATTCCTACCTACGAACATATCGGCCGCGAAATGCAGCCGCCGTTGTTTGCAAATTCCACCGTGACCGGAATGTACCCGTTCACGACTTATCTCGCTCCGTTCAAGCCCGGGCCCAATCCGCACACCTACAACGCAATCTTCCTCGAAAATGAATACCTGAAACTGACGTACATTCCCGATTTCGGCTGCCGCATATTTTCCGTCTACGATAAGCTGCGCGGCCGTGAAATGCTCTATCGTAACGACGTCATCAAGCCCGCGCCGTACAATCCGCGCTACAGTTGGCCGCAATCGGGTATGGAATTGACCGGGCCGCACGACCTTCACACGCTAACTCTACATAGCGAACCATACTGGGCAAATAAGATCGTTCACCATGACGATGGCAGTATTGCGCTGGTCCTGGGCGAAATCGATCCCGTGTATGGGATGAAGGTGAACTTCACCGCAACGCTTCACCCGCACATTGCGGCGCTTCAGACTACGGTTTTCTGTTTCAATACCCGCGACAGCCGCAAGCCGCAAATGTTCTGGGTCAATACCGCCATCAATGCCACTCCGAAGACTCGTTTTATCTATCCGATGAGCCGAACCGTCGGTCACACAACGGCCGAAATTGCCGACTGGCCGATGTACAACGGCATTGATTACAGTTGGGACCGTAATAACAAACACATGCTGGGCGTGTTCGGAATCGATATCTACGATAACTTCCAAGGCGCTTACCAATTCGATCGTGATTATGGGATTTTTCGCTATGCCGACCGGCGCGTTGTGCAAGGCATGAAGCTATGGACCTTCGGATACGGCCCGGAATCTAAGAATTATGAAAACGGGTACACGGATCATGCAGGTCCTTATGTAGAACTGCAGAGCGGGCGTTTTGTTTGGGACGGCCACTATGAATGGGTAGCGCCGCACAAAGTGGAAGGCTGGAGCGAGTGGTGGATTCCCGTGGCGCAAACGGGCGCCCTTACGACGCTGACGCGCGACGTGGCTCTAAATCTGGATGTTCAGCCGGATTCCCGGGGCGTTAATTCCGTTGTGGCGCTGGCGCTTGGAGCGACGCGAGTTATTTCCGGAGCGAAGCTCTTGGTGCAAGCCAAATGCGGGAAGTTGCTGGAAAGATCAATCGATCTCGATCCCGCGAAGCCTTTCCATACGGAGATTACCGGAATCCGTGCGAATAGCGATGGGCTTAGTCACTTAGTTGTCACGGTAAAAGATCCGGCCGGCCATGACCTGCTCGATTACCATCGGCCGGATGGCAACCCGGGCCGGAAAGAATACACGCCCTTCACCCGGCCTCTTGAACAGCCGCATAAATCGCCGGACGAAATGAGCGTGGAAGAATTGACGCTTGCGGCAGAGTACCGCTTGAAGGAACTCGATGAGCCCGGCGCAATGGCGCTTCTTGAAAGAGCCTTACAGCGCGATCCCGGCTACTCCCGCGCGCACTTATTAATCGGAATCGCCGATTTCAATCAAGACCGCTATCACGAAGCGGAAGCTCAATTGACAAAGGTGATTGATCGCGACCCATATGACGATGCCGCGTACTTCTACCTCGCGATGAGCCAGTTCGCGCTTAGGAAAGAACCGGCAGCCGAGCGCAATCTTTACTACATCTGGCCGGATAGCGCCTACTACGGCGAGCGGGAATATCATCTAGGCGTATTAGCATTCAAGCGGCGCAATTTCGACGATGCGCTTGCACACTTCCACCGCGCTATCGATTCAAATGCTGAAGATCTTTCTGCT
>DAISJE010000165.1:0-8696 GCA_036821665.1 Bryobacteraceae bacterium
GGCTCATCAACTCCAATGCCTCTGAGATTTTACGCTCCGGTTCAATAGTCACCGGATCGACAATCATTCCGCTCTCGCTACGTTTTACACGGTCTACTTCTTCGGCTTGTTTGTCAATCGCCATGTTGCGATGAACGATGCCGATACCGCCCTGTTGGGCCAGCGCAATGGCCATGTGCGATTCCGTAACCGTGTCCATTGCAGCACTAACGATCGGAATTCTCAGTTCGATTTTCGGCGTCAGGCGGGTTGCTGTATCCGTTTCCGCTGGGGTGGTGGAACTGTAGGCAGGCTGCAAAAGGACATCGTCGAAAGTGAGTCCTTCTTCTATCACCTCTGGAATCATCGGAATTAATCCATCGTAACAAGGCAGGGACAAAGCCACTTTGGAACCTGTGTTTTTAAACACTTACACCGTAAAGCCCAGGTTTCTATACTTAAGGTTCGTGGACACCGTCGGCCGGTATCAAATACTTGAGGAACTTGGTCGTGGGGCCATGGGGATCGTGTACAAAGCGCGCGATCCAGCCATCGGCAGAACCGTCGCTATCAAGACCATACGGCTGAGCGATGTGGCGGATGCAGGCAGCGAGCAGAGCGTGCGGGATAAGTTGATGCGCGAAGCTCATTCGGCCGGAGTTTTATCGCACCCTAATATTGTCACGATTTACGACGTGCTGGAGCAGGACAACGTCGCCTACATCGTAATGGAGTACGTGCAGGGTTTATCGCTGGACGACCTTTCCCGAATGCAGCGGCTGCCGGAAGCGCATGAACTGCTTGGGATTTTGCGGCAGGTGGCGGAAGCGCTCGACTATGCTCATCGCAAGGGTATCGTCCACCGCGATATCAAACCCGCTAACATCATCCTGTCCGACGCGGTATCCGGGACAGAACGCAATGCAAAAATTGCGGATTTCGGTGTCGCTAAAATTCAGGCGCTCGAAAAAACACAGACGGATATGAAGATTGGGACGCCGAATTACATGTCTCCGGAACAGATTCAGGGCTTGCCTGTAGATGGGCGTTCCGACCAGTTTTCGCTGGGCGTAATCGCGTATGAGCTTCTATGCGGTGAGAAACCATTCGCCGCCGACACGCTTACCGCGCTGTTTTATCAGATCTGCAATCAGGATGAGAGGCCGGTGGAGAGCCTCAATCCTTTGCTGAGCGAAACAGCTGGCAAAGTGATGCGGCGCGTACTCGCGAAACAACCGGACAACCGTTTTGATTCCTGCAGTAACTTCGTCGGGGCGCTTTCAATCGCGTTAAGCGAGTGCCCGGATTGGAGACCGCTCCCGCGCCCGGGGGCGCTCGCGTCCAGAGAGGCGATTGTCCCTGTAGAAGCCGTTGCTTTCGGGCCGGCGCGCGGCGCCGGTCAGGGAAGAATTGGTAACGGCGGCCCCACTCGCGTTGTTTTTACGTCCGAACCTGAGATCGCTACAGTGCGCGAGCACTACGCAGGGGATCATGCGCGCGTGCCTGTCACGGATGGAAACTCTACCGCGAAGAAGATCGCATTGCTGTTGGCGCTCTGTCTCGCCGTAGCAGGAGCGATTGTATTTATTGTTCGCATGAACTCGGGACCCAGCATTCCGGTTCAAGAATTAGATGCCAATGCCGGGCCGGTTTCGATGCCGCCCGCTCCCGACATTTCGGCTCCGTCCTCTTCCCCTCAGCCACCAGCTACACAACGCTCCGTTGATCAAGCTGCGCAAACGTCCTCGCAAGCGAGTGAGCCGTCTATTGCGCCTGTGCCGTTACCGAAGGCGCCCGCCCCGGCAACAACGCGAGAACCACAAAGACCAAACGCGCGTTCCGAAACCTCCGAGGCGAAGCAGCCGACAACCCTATCGGGTCCGGGTGTCGCTTCAGTGGAGCTATTGACAGATCCACCCGGCGCCAAGGTTACCGTCGACGGTAACAGCGCCGCGAGTTGTGCGGCTCCGTGTACGCTATCCCTCCCAAACGGCCGCCACACGCTTACGGCCGAAGCGAATGGATATTCAGTGGCGAGGCGCATATTTACTGTGCCGCAGGATTCAAGCCTCTACATACCACTTGCCAAAAACGAGGGCGTATTGTTGGTGACGTCGGAACCAAGCGGCTCAATCGTCATCGTTGACGGAAAAAATTATGGAAGAACACCGGTTACTTTGCATCTTTCGCCGGGTGTTCATCAACTGGTGGTGGCAAGCGGGGCGACGCGGCACGAGGAAGCGGTGGTTGTCGAGCCGGGCGGCTTCGAAGTTAAGAGTTACCGTTGGCATTAGGCGTGCCGAAATGCCTGGCAAACCATGGTAGAAACCATTCTTAGAAAGCGCGAATCAGCTTGGTTATGAGCACAATGACGGCAGATGCAAAAATGAGTGGAACGTTCACGATCGGCGGAGATCTTACCGTAAACCGTTTGGGCTTCGGCGCAATGCGGGTTACAGGTACCGGGATCTGGGGTGAACCCAAGGATCCGGACGAGGCGCGCCGAGTGCTGCGCAGGGTTGTGGAACTTGGAATCAATTTCATCGACACTGCCGATTCCTACGGACCTGAAGTTAGCGAACAGCTGATAGCGGACACCTTACATCCCTATCCCAAAGACCTGGTTATTGCAACAAAAGGCGGCCTGACGCGACAGGGTCCCAATAAATGGTTGCCCGTCGGCCGGCCCGAGTATCTGACGCAGTGCGTGGAGATGAGCCTGCGCCGTTTACGACTGGATCGAATCGATTTATATCAATTGCATCGTATCGATGCGAAGGTGCCGGTGGAAGAATCGTTGGGGGCGCTTGCAGACCTGCAGAAAGCCGGCAAAATCCGCCACATCGGCTTGTCTGAGGTCTCGACCGAAGAAATTGAGCGCGCCGGCAAGACCGCAAAGATCGTAAGCGTTCAGAATCGCTATAATCTGAGCGAACGGGAACATGAAAACATACTTCACTATTGCGAAAAACATCAGCTTGGATTTATTCCTTGGTTTCCGGTAGCTGCGGGAAAGTTGGTAGCGCCAGGAGGACCGCTGGAGGCATTTGCGAAACGGCACAACATCTCCGTAGCACAACTGTCGTTGGCGTGGCTTCTCCATCATTCGCCTGTAATGCTTCCCATTCCAGGTACGTCCTCGGTAAGGCATTTAGAGGAAAATGTCGGGGCGGCGCAGGTGAAATTGAGTGACGGGGAGTGGAAGGAAGTTGAAGGAGCGGTTCGGAAATAACACTCGCGCGCCGTCTGTCCGGCAGACGCCCGAAGCTCGGGTGAAGACTTGCGCAGTAGGCGCAAGCGATACTGGAAACTTCATCCGCTAAATGGACACAAAGACCGCGATACCCACGACTGCCAAAGTCGTGGTAGCGACGACCGTAGCCCTTTCTTTCATCAGTTACTGGCGTGGGGCATCGATCGTGCTGAGCGATCTCGCCTCCTCCATGTTCTATGCAGGCGGCATTGCCGAAGCTGCGATCGGCAAGTCGGCTGCCTGGTATGTGCTTGCCGTGATGCTCTTCAGTTTCGCGGTTCGATCCGTGTACATGGAAAGCTGCGGCATGTTTGTTCGCGGAGGTGTTTACGTTGTCGTCCGCGACAGCATGGGCCCGTTTGCCGCCAGAATATCTGTTTCGGCGCTTGTATTCGATTACATTCTCACCGGTCCCATCAGTTGTGTCACGGCGGGCCAATATCTGGGACGCTTAATCAACGAACTATTCGGTTTCGCGCACCGCAGCACCCACATCGACCCTAATACGTTTGCGGCGTTTTTCGGCGTACTCGTAACGCTTTATTTCTGGCGAAGCAACGTTAAGGGAATTGAGGAATCGAGTTCAGCGGCGTTACGGATTATGCAAGTCACTACCGTAATGGTGGTCGCGCTTCTAATCTGGTGTCCGCTGACCATTGTTATGCAGGGCCGCTGGGAGCTTCCACCCAGCCCGTTGCCCAGGAACCTCGCTTTAGGAAAAGAGTCGTTGGGGTGGTTTCACGGGACGATGTGGCCCACCTTGCCGGTAGTAGCGGTCATTATCGCTTTCGGTCATTCGCTGCTCTCCATGAGCGGCTTTGAGACGCTGGCCCAGGTATATCGTGAGATCGCTTCCCCGAAGATGAAAAATTTGAAGAAAACGGGGAACATCGTATGCATCTACGCGCTTTTCTCTACCGGCCTGATCACGCTATTTGCGGCGATGATTATCCCGGATGCGGTTCGCAAGACTTACGTCGATAATCTGATCGGCGGGTTGGCGATGAATCTGGCGGGGCCGGAACTATTACGGCTGCTCTTTCACATATTCGTCGTCATTGTGGGTGTGTTGATCCTCTCGTCGGCAGTGAACACTTCGATGATCGGAGCGAATGGCGTCCTGAATCGGGTCGCAGAAGATGGCGTGTTGCTCGATTTATTCCGAAAGCCACACGCCAAGTTTGGGACCACCTACCGCATCGTAAATCTCATCACTCTCCTGCAACTCACGACAATCATTTTGAGCCGCGGCAATTTATATCTCCTCGGCGAGGCGTATGCGTTTGGGGTTATCTGGAGTTTCGCCTTGAAGGCGTTAGGTGTGCTGGCGCTTCGATTTCAACGCAACGATCAGGAGTACAAGGTTCCCATCAATTTCCATATCGCCGGTAAGGAGATACCCGTTGGGTTGGCGATGACAACCCTTGTTCTGCTTTGCACGGCCTTTGTGAATCTATTTTCCAAACAGTACGCCACTATTTACGGCGTCGGCTTCACAATCGCTTTTTTCTTTTTGTTCACGATCTCTGAAAAGGTAAACCTGCGGAAGCACAAGACTCGAGAGGAGCATTCGCTCGAGGAGTTCAATTTGCAACAGCAGGCGAGTATAGACGCTAAGGCGCTACACGCTCGAGCCGGCTGTGTATTAGTGGCCGTTCACAATCCGGCGAATATGCAGCATCTGAGGCGCACACTTCAGCGTACCGACCTGCGCCGGAATGACATTGTCGTGATGACGGTCCGGCAGATTGGGACCGATAGCGAATACGATCTGAACGAAGATCAACTATTCGGACAGGATGAGAGAAGCCTGTTTACGGCGGTTGTGACCATGGCTGAGAAGGAAGGTAAGCGGGTCGAATTGCTGGTGGTTCCGGCCATCGATCCTTTCGAAGCGCTGGTACAAACGGCAAATCAGCTGAAGGTTTCGAGATTGGTAACCGGCCTTTCCGTTCGCATGAGCTCCGATGAACTGGCGCGTCGAATCGGCTTGGCATGGGAGCGCCTTCCAGAACCGCGGCACCCGTTCTCCCTGGAAATCATTACCCCCGGGCGCCCTTCCACATTTGTCAACTTAGGGCCGCACCCGCCACGGCTCTGGCCCGAAGACGTCGACAAACTGCACGACTTGTGGCTGAGATTGAGCGCCGACGATGCGGTGGGGGCGAAGCTGCATCATCGCGACGTCGTGGGATTTGCGCTCAGGCGCCTGCAGCAGGAACTGGACAGCCCCGAACGCGATGCGCTGCTTCGCGAACTCAACGAGCGGTTGAAAACGCACAGCTGAACTGAGAACTGGCTAACCTGAGTTTACCTAACCACTCCCACTGTTTCGTACGCTGGGACAGGCACGACTGCCGCTCGCGCGTTCAACGTGCCTCGATGTTAGACACGTGCCGTTGCGCTCAGGACAGTCGAGCCAGTCCCGCTGATTGAGTCCCGTTTTGCACAAATATCTTCAACAGTTGCAGAGCCGCGACCGGGGGAGGGAGCGGTTAACTCAACTAGACAATCGCTAACCCTCGTTTAGAAAGCTCTCACCCTCGACGACATTTCGAAATTCCATTTCCGCGGATTGAAGAAGCTGGGTGGCTTCCTCTTCGTTTTGCGCAACGGAGAGAAGGATGTCGGAAATTACATCGGCAGCGCAGGCATAGGGATCGGTGCCGCTGACTGGCCGATATTTTTTTATCAGCTCCTGTCCCCTGCGTTTGCGTTCTTCAAGCGGTGTTGGCATTTACTTATCTTTCCGTGCAGCAGGGTGGAATATGAGACCCACCCGATAGCCACTCAGCCTCGATGATAACCTTCGCGGCATGACGGGGCCTGGATGTTACCTTGAGGGATTCAGTGGCATTAAGATGATGGCGTACTTGCAGTGTGCTGGCGAGTGTGGAACGACTCTGGAATTGCATCAACGTGTATTGGCTTGTCCCAAATGCGGCGATTTGCTTGAGGTTGCCATCCAGCCGCCTCAGGTAGATCCGTTCGATCTGAAACGGCAATGGATGGCGCGGCGCACTTCTTACGAAGGGATTGATGCCAGCGGGGTGTGGCGATTTCGTGAATTTCTTCCGGATTCCTATGCTGCCCATGAGATCGTAACCTTGTCGGAAGGCAATGTGCCGCTAGTGCGCGCAAAAAAGACGGCGCAATGGGCGGGCGTCAAGAACCTGTGGTTCAAACATTTGGGCTGGAACCCAACGGGATCTTTTAAAGATTTGGGTATGACGGCCGGTATGACCGAAGCCAAATTCGCGGGAGCAAAAGCGGTTGCCTGCGCGTCGACGGGGAACACGGCGGCGTCGCTTGCGGCTTACGCGGCTAGAGCTGGGGTGATTGGCCGAGTCTATTTACCCGCGGGACAGGCATCCGCAAACAAGCTTGCACAGGCGCTCGACTTCGGCGCCGAGATTGTGCAAATTGATGGCAGTTTTGACGATGCGCTGGATCGCTTGCTGAACAGCGGCGATCCCGATCTGTATTTTCTGAATTCGATCAATCCGTTTCGTATCGAAGGGCAGAAAACGGCGATGTTCGAACTGCTCGAACAATTCGGTTGGAAAACGCCGGATTATCTGGTCGTGCCAGGCGGCAATCTCGGCAATTCATCGGCGTTCGGAAAGGCTTTCGCGGAACTCAAGCAGCACGGATTTATTGAGAGCGTTCCAAAAATCGTGATTGTGCAGGCGGAGGGCGCGAATCCTCTGGCGCGTATGTGGACTTCGGGATCCCGGCGTTTGGAGGCAGTTGAACGGCCGGAGACGGTGGCAACCGCGATTCGCATTGGCAATCCACGTTCCTGGAAGAAGGCGATACGAGCGGTCGAATCCACGGGAGGCCTTGTCATGGATGTCACCGATGAAGAACTTGGAGAGGCCAAAGCGATGATCGGGCGCGATGGTATCGGCTGCGAGCCGGCCTCGGCCACCACACTGGCGGGAATTCGCAAACTCGTCAGCGACGGAAAACTCGATCGCGAAGCGACGATTGCAGCCGTGCTTACCGGTCATGCTTTGAAAGACACCGATTACATCATCAAAAGACAGCATGCTATGGAGGATCGAGAAGCCGTAGCGGCGGACGTTCGTTAGCACGTATGTTATGAGCGCCCGACCTTCTGAATTCAAGATCCAGGTGCCCGGTTCCATTGCGAATTTGGGGCCGGGTTTCGACACCCTCGCCGTAGCGGTGCAGCTTTATTTGACGCTATTTGTCCGCGTGCTGCCGGGCACGAACGAATTGAAATTTCATTTCGTCGATTGCCATATTGACGGCGAGAACTACATTGAGCGATCGTTCCGCTTTTTGGCTGCGCAGCGCGGCGGATCGTTCCCTTCGCTCTGCGTAGAAGTGCGAAGCGATATTCCGCCGAAGGGTGGTTTGGGCAGCAGCGCGGCTGCGACGGTGGCAGGGCTTCGTTTATATGAGGCGATTGCCGGGCCGCTGCCCGCCCAGGGTCTGCTAAATGCCGCCTGCGCCTTGGAGGGACATCCCGATAACGTAGCCGCCGCCTTACTAGGAGGCTTGACGACTAGTTGCCAGATGCCGGATCGCTCCGCATTTGCTCTCAGCTTGGAGTGGCCAGCGTCGCTTGCGTTTATCGTGTTGACACCACATGTACCGCTCGCGACGGCAGCATCGAGAGAAGCGCTGCCTGAGCATGTTAGCCGCGAAGATGCCGTCTTTAATCTGCAGCGAGTAGCGCTGCTGCTGCAAACGCTGCAAAACGGCAACTTCTCTCTGCTTCGTGAAGCGCTACAGGATCGAATCCATCAGCCATTCCGGCAGCACCTCGTTCCGGGGCTGGAAAGCGCTCTCGCCTTAGAGCATCCGGACCTGCTGGGCGTGTGTCTCAGCGGCGCGGGACCGTCGGTTGTGGCTTTGGCGGAGCGGAATCTCGAAGAGGTGCAGAAAGTATTGGAGAGCGCGTTTCAACGCGAAAACATTCGATACACGGTGCGGAGATTGCGCGCGCATGAGCGGGAAGATGTGGCGCCGGATCTTCCGGCTACCGGACGACAAACTAATCGTTCCGGAGTGCCACCACGGGATCGACTGCCGTAGCACGTCTTGCGGCAAGAACACCGGCAAGCGCCGATGCAATCAATAAGGCACAAGCGAGCGCCGATATCAATCCGATCTGCAATCCCTGGATGCCGTACACTTCAGCCTGAAGAATTCGGCGCGCAGCAAATGCCGCTCCTACGCCCGCCAAAATTCCAGGCGTGAGCCAACCAAGTGCCTGGCGTACGCATTGCGCCAGGATTTCATAGGGCCGCGCTCCCATTGCCAGTCGAATACCGAATTCCTTCGTGCGGCTGGCCACGGAATAGGAAATCACGGCATAGCAGCCGATGATCGCGAGCAGGACGAGAATCCCGGCGGCGCGGCTCCAGTCCGTCCAGAGCCCCTGCGCGGCCTTCGGCACGATCAGCCAGGCGCCGATCATCGGCGCGAGCCC
>DAISJE010000166.1:0-8691 GCA_036821665.1 Bryobacteraceae bacterium
ACTTAGGAGTCACATGAATCAGGGCGCCGGGATCGGCGTCCTCTAACATCCACAGCGAACCATCCGGACCTTCTTCCACATCGCGGATGCGGTGTCCTACCTCCCAGCGTTCGGCGGCTTTGGCGCCGCCATGCCCGTCGAAAATGATGCGGTTGAGCGACTTGGTCTCCAGGCCGCTGATGAAACCGTTGCCGTTCCATTGCGGAAACGTCTGGGTGCCGCGGTAGAACATCAGATTGCCGGGCGCGATCACCGGCACCCAATAGATGACCGGCTTGGTCAGATCCGGCCGCGTGTCAGGGTTGGGAATCGGCACGCCGTTATAGTTATGGCCATAGCAGACGAGCGGCCAGCCATAATTTTTGCCCTTCTCAATCAGGTTTAGTTCGTCGCCGCCGCGCGGCCCATGCTCGACTTCCCACAGTTCGCCGCTGGGCGAAAATGCCAGGCCGTAGGGCGTACGGTGGCCGCTTGTCCAGGTTTCAGCAGGCGTCAGATTAGACTCGGGAAACGTGTAGGTGCTGACTACCTTTGCAGTCTTCGCGGCTTCGGTGTCACTTGACGGATCGATCAGCGGAATCGTGCGCGCGCCGGTTTTGCCGAAGTTGGGATTGCCGGGAGCGGGTTTGCCGTCCAGCGTCAGACGTAGGATTTTGCCTTCGGGTTGGTTTGGATCCTGGGCGGGGGTGAAGCGCTGGCGATCGCCAACCGTGAGGAACAGATATTGGCCGTCGGGCGAAAAGGCAATCTGCGCGCCTTCCTGGCCGCCTTTGCCTTTGGGCATCTGCCGCCACAACACTTCGAAGTTCAGCAGTCTGGCCGAGGTGTTGGTGGCGTGCAGCTTGGCTCGGGCGAGTGCCAGTCCACCGCCATAGTCGCCCGGCTCGACGTAGGTGAGATAGATACTTTGGTCGGTGGCGTAATGCGGCGACACGAAGACGCCGAGCATGCCGTTCTGACCTTCCCACCAGACCGGCGGCGTGTTGCGCACCAGGATCTTCTCTCCTTGCTGAGACACCAGCCAGACCGGGCCGACCTTCTCGGTGATCAGCATGCGGCCATCGGGCAGGAATGCAATACGCCAGGGCAATTCAAAGGTGGCCACTGTGGTCATGTTGAAGGGCAGCGTGGCTTCGGGCTTCTGGTCGCCCGCATTAACCTGGGCCCAGGCCGCCACCGATGCCAGGGTAAGAAGCACGGCTGCTTTGGCCAATTTCATCGTCATTTTTTTTGTTTTTTAAATGCCCAACCCTTAAGCGAACTGGGAGCATAGTGTCGATTGATGTTCGCATTTGGGATCGTATCAAATAAGCTTCACAATGCTTCCGCTTACAGATCGCTGCCCAATTCCAGAACTCGCCCCGCGCCTACGGTGCGATCACCCTCGCGAATGCCAAAAAGCAGACCGCCATACATTGCAACCGGGTTACTGAGTTCCACTGTCACGGGCGCATTCCCGTCGGGCGGCACCATCTTCACGCCGTCACTCAGTTTCGCCACGCCGGGCACGTCCGCAGTATAAAAATAGAACTGCGGGCTGTAGCCATCAACAATCGGGGTGTCACGGCCGCCTTCACCCTGCGGCAGCATGTACACTTCGCCCTTGAACCTCCGGTACGCTTTGATGGTGCTCGGTTTTGCAATCACGTCGCCGCGCACGACGTCATCCTTTGCGATGCCGCGCAGTTGGATGCCCACCTCATCGCCCGCTGCCGCTTCCTTCCGCAGTTTCTGCAGCAGCACAATGTCTCCAGCGGCGGTCTTCCGCGTTTGCCGTGAACCGACAATCTCCAGTTGGTCGCCGGTTTTGCAGATGCCGTGCTTGATGCGTCCCGTAACCACGGTGCCGCGGCCGGTGATAGTAAAGATATCTTGCACCGGCATCAGAAATGGCTTGCTCCTATCTACTTCCTCACCCCCGCGCAACCACTCAGGCGGGCCGCTCGAGGTTTTCTTCACAAACCGGAGTGGCTTCAAAAGCTGCACGGGTTGGCTGGTAGCGACGGATATTTCTCCTGAGCTTTCGGATTCCTTTTTCTTGGTCCCTGAAAGTGCGGTCAGCAGATACTTGAGGCCGGCTCCATAGTCGGCGCTGAAATCGACATGCTGAAGTCTTCTCAGCCGCCACGGTACCCGGCACTGCTCCTTCAGCAGCGGAATAATCGCTTTGCCTTCGTCCAAGGCAAAATTGATCTCGTCCAGGACGTTCTGCGAAGCAACCGACGATCCGGAAAGAATCACCAAGACTTGTTTGCAGGCGTCAAGCGCATTCTCTATTTCTCCGTCCCACCGAACGCCTGCGGGGATATCGAGCTGATCGAGCCAAACTTTCACGCCCTCTGATCTCAAATCCGCCACCAGCCGCAGAGCGAATTCTGAGTCATTGCGTGAATAGCTGACGAAGGCAGGAGGTTTCATACTCGAGGGCCGCATTTGGCCTTCTAAGATGATAAGCGCGCCGCCCGCTGATTGCATGTCCCGCGCGCATTCAGCTAAGTTCGATCTGCCCTATTTCACATCCTGGACGCAACGAAACCCGATCACGGATGAAACCGCGACATCTTTCGGAAGCCCGCGGCGTATGTAAGTTTTCCACGCTTCCTCAGTATCGTGATTCGGTCCGAAATAGCCGCCCTTAAATACTCGCCAATCGCCCGAGAACTTAGTGGACCCGAGGCTATTTGCCAAGTCGCGGACCTGTGCTTCAGTGACCGGATAGTGCGATGTAGTCCATTCCGCGACGTTGCCGGCCATGTTGTATGCGTCATAAGGCGAACGGCGATCCGGAAACGACAGGACAGGTTGCAAAGCCGTTGGAGGCTTTATCCAAGGCTTATCGCCCCAGGGATAAATTCTGCCGTCCGTGCCACGCGCCGCTTTTTCCCACTCCTGCTCAGTAGGCAGACGTTTGTCGAGCCATTGTGCAAAAGCTTCGGCATCTTCGAACGAGACGTTTGCTACCGGAAAGTCTGGGTGCGAGGTGAAGATCTTCGAATCCGGCGGCTTGTGCCCGGTTGCATCGCAGAACTTGCGATAGTCCGCGTTCGAAACTTCGGTCTCGTCGATGTAAAACGCGGGAACCGCGATTGTTTCTTGCTTGTTCGGCGAAAGCGGGTCTGAATTGTTGCCGAAGATGAAATTCCCGGCTGGGATCAGATGCATCTTTCCGCCTAGACGGTCGACTTTAATCGCGGGTGTAGCTGTCGCAGTAGGTACTGAAGCTGGACTGGTAAGCGCTGTGTTGGGCTGTGAACCGGGCTTACGCCCGAGCATCAAATAAATCGCGGCCGCGACGATCAGAATCGCAAGGGTCGCGATGGCCGAAATCATTACAGCATTGGAAGGCGATTTTCGGGGTGATGCCGGCGTAAGTTGCGGTGAACGAGTCGCGCCCGCTGCGGGCGCAGGTTTCATGAGGCGAGTCTCGTCGTCCACTGGAGTGATCGGTATCGCCCTTGATGGGGCTGCTGCACCCGTTTCATACCGATTTAATGCATCCACCAGTTCGCGGGCGGATTGGTAACGCCGGCCCGGATCTTTCGCCAGCAAGGTCCGAACGACACCGACAAGTTCGTCAGGCACTGCCGGGTCGAGTTGTTTCAAGTCGGGGGGCGGTGTTTCGATATGCGCAAGCTCGATAGCGCGGTACGAATCGCCATCGAACGGCTTGCGTCCGGATAACAGCTCAAACAAGACGACGCCGAGTGAATACAGGTCGCTGCGCACGTCGCAGTTTTCGCCGCGAATCTGTTCCGGACTCATGTAGTACGTTGTGCCCAGCCGCTCCGTGGCAAAGGTCAGCGGGCTTGGCACGTCAGCCGCTTTCGAGATTCCGAAATCCAGAACCATAACGCGATCGTTCTGATCCAGGTATAGATTGGACGGTTTCAGATCGCGGTGAACCACCCCTTTGCCGGATGCCCAAACGAGAGCATCCGCCACCTGGCAGACGATCTTCGCCGCTTCCTTAGGAGAGACTTTCTGACGGCGCTTCAAATGCTTTGAGAGGTCTTCGCCCTCTACGTACTGCATGATGAGGAAGTACAGCCCGTTCTGCTCGCCGATATCGAAGATGGGAACGATATTCGGATGTCCGGACAGGGTAGCCGCCGTACGCGCCTCCTGAACGAAGCGCGCTACGATGCGTTCTTCCTGCGCGAGATCTACGGAGAGAACCTTCACGGCGAACAGCGCGCCATGGATGCGGTGCCGGGCCAGGAACACCTCGGCCATCCCGCCGCCGCCGATCCAGCGCAGTATTTCATACTTCTCATGCAACGCATCGGCAAGCTGATTTTGGATTTGCTCTCGAGTCAAGTTGTCAATCACAACTCTAGCTGTTGCGCTTCATTGTGAATCCGTTTTCGTGTTATTCTACTCGCACGCTACGATTCTTATCATTTATCACGGCGGCAGGACTGTTAGTCGCCCCGTCGTTTGGACAACTGCAGCCATCTCCTTCCAGCTTTCATATCGCGATTATCGACGGCGAAGGCGCGCTTAACAATGTCGAAGGCCGGCTTGCCCGCGAGCCCATTGTGCAGGTGGAAGACAAGAACCATAAGCGCGTGCCGGGCGCTTATGTTGAATTCGACACGCCGAATGTGGCAGGCCAACCCGGTGCGCAATTCGCGGATGGCTCAACGAAATTCATCGCTACAACCGATGCTTCCGGACGGGCTTCTGCTCCCGGTTTACACAATAACGGCGTGACCGGGAAGTTCGACATTAACGTGACAGTACGGTATCAAGGACAGGTGGTGGGCACGGCGGTGATTCACCAGGTCAATATCTGCAAAAAGATGGCCGGTGTTTCCCGGAACCTGGAACACAATCCGACGGGTAATCAGAACCCGCCTCCGCTCGCGCCAGGTATGGCCGGAGTTGCGGTGGGAGCCAATATGCTGGTGAACGGCAGTCGCATTCCCGGCAATGCCAATCTCGCGAATGGCGCACAGTTGCAGACGCTCAGCAATCCGGTGAAGGTCTTCTTGGGCAACAATTGCCAGTTTCTGGTGGGCCCGAATTCGGTTGCATCGGTGACCCCGAACGGTCTGGCGCTCGAGAGTGGAGCAGCGCGCAGCGAGCCATTCGGCAACTGCAGCATCGATACTCATGGTCTGAAGGTGCTCGGCGAAGATCCCGCAGCGGAAGGAGTGGCGCGGGTCGAGAACGGCAGACTGGAAGTAGGGGCGGTAAGCGGCAACGTTCGAGTGGTGGATTCGAAGGGCGCTTTGAAGAGTGTGGTGAATCCATGCACCGCGGCTATTCTTGCACTGCTTCCGGGCGGCGGGGGCATACCACTTGGCGCAGGATTGGCGATCGCGGGCGCGGCTGGCGCGCTCTCGGCCGTCCCCGTAATTTTAGCGGGGGAAAGCAACAAACCGTCGACGAGCCCCTAGCGCAAACGGCCCAATCTCTCGGCTGCGGCCTGCAAAGTCTCCGGCTTCTTCGCGAAGCAGAAACGAACAAGCTGCTTGCCGGCTGAGGGATCGGAAAAGAAGCTCGACCCCGGTACGGCTGCCACGCCGATTTCTTCGACCAAATGCTTGCAGAACGCGATATCGCTTTCAAAACCGAAGGCCGAGATGTCGCACATGACGTAATAGGCGCCTTTGGGAACAAGGCATTTGAAGCCGGCATTTTCCAGCATGCCGATCAGTAAATTCCGTTTCTGCCGGTAGCTCTCAGCCAACGCAGAAAAGTAAGAATCCGGCAGGCTCAGTGCCGTGATCCCCGCCTGCTGCAAGGGTGTTGCCGCGCCGACCGTCAGAAAATCGTGCACCTTACGGATGGAAGCGGTCAACTCCGGCGAAGCAAGCACCCATCCGACTCGCCAACCGGTTACCGAAAACGACTTGCTGAGGCTGTTCACCAAAACGCACCGGTCGCGGGCGCCTTTGAGGGTTATGGGCGGGACGTGCTGCGTGCCATCGAACACGATGTGCTCGTAAATTTCATCCGTGATGAGCAACGAATCATATTCTTCACAGAGCCGGGCAATCTGCTGAATCTCGGAAAGAGAGAAGACCCGGCCGGTCGGATTGTTGGGCGAATTGAGGATAACCGCGCGAGTTCGACCGGTAAAAGCGGCGCGAAGCTCATCGGGATCGAATGTCCACTCCGGAGGCTGCAATTGAACGTAACGGCAAACAGCCCCGCTGAGCTGTGAATCCGGCCAGTAGTTCTCGTAGAAAGGTTCAAAAACTACGATTTCGTCACCAGGATTGATGAGAGCGAGCAAGCTTGCGACCATGCCCTCAGTTGCGCCGCAACAGACGGTGACTTCGCGCTGTGGATCTAATTCAATCTGGTAAAAGCGACGGTAATAATCGCGAATGGCATTGCGGAACGGCGGTGTGCCCCAGGTAATGGAATATTGATTGTTATCTTCTGCTATGGCCGCTTGGGCTGCGGCTTTAACTTCGGCAGGCGCGGCGAAATCAGGGAAGCCCTGAGCGAGATTTACCGCTTTGTGCTCGAAGGCGAGCCGCGTCATCTCGCGGATGACGGATTCTTTAAATTCACCGATCCGCGCGCTCTGAAAGCGCCGTCGCGTAGCAAGGGCCATGCTGCGATTTTATCCGCTGGGCCGGATTCAGGGCTTAAGGGAGCGATGTGTGCGGCGCTTATGCGGTTTGTTCTTGGGCGCCGGCTTGGCACGGTAGGCGGGCACATCAGGTACCGTTCCGGCATAAAGGCGGCGATAGACATCCGCATTCCGCAGCACGATCTGGATATAGCCGCGGGTCTCGTGGAATGGCACGGCCTCGATAAATTCGGCCTGCTCGCGGAAGGGTCCCCAGGTGCGCCAGAGATTTGCCCGGCCGGGGCCCGCGTTATAAGAAGCGAGCGCCAGTTCCGCCTGGCCATCAAACGAATTCAGCAGATTACGGAAAAAATAAGTGCCCAGTTGAACGTTGCGGTCGGGCGTGAGCAGTTGACTCGCGCGCAAGCGGCGAATACCGAAATGACGCGCCAGTTGCCGCCCCGTAGCGGGAAGAAGCTGCATCAGGCCGTAGGCGTTAGCGTGCGAAATGACCTTTGGATTGAATTCGGATTCCTGGCGGATGAGCGCGGAGACCAGGAATGGATCAAGTCCCTGGGCACGGCTATG
Organism: Bryobacteraceae bacterium; assembly: GCA_036821665.1. Lineage (GTDB taxonomy): Bacteria > Acidobacteriota > Terriglobia > Bryobacterales > Bryobacteraceae > Bog-105. Next base: position 7,118 of record DAISJE010000166.1, read on the forward strand.
CCGTTCTACACAATCACGGAAGGGCAGGGGAAAGGCCAGCCGCCAGAATGCTACCGGCGCCTGGTCGAGAGGCATATAAAGATAACCCGGTGCATATGCCTTGATGTAATGCAATGCCCGGTCTGGCGCGTTACGAGCCGCAGCAAATTTCGCAAGCTCGAAAGCGTATACATTCGATTGGTCATCGTCGCTTCGTGCGCCGAATTTGAGCTCGCCTTCGGCAAAATCGTTCAAGCCGGTCATCTGCAGTAACTGGGCGCGCTCGATCCGCAGTTTCGTCGTTTCACCGGGCGTGAAACTGGGAAACTCTTCGCGCGGGGGCCATGCGATGGAGTGCAGAAAAGCCAGCATCGGCGGCGCCGGTGCTGCCGCTTCGATCCGCGGCTGTTTCAAACGTTCGCGAGCGATTACGGCGTAATATGTATTGGGAAAACGGGCGATCAGTTCGTCATAGCAGGCGCGTGCGGAAGCATTATCGTTTTTCCGCTCCTGCAGGCGTCCGAGAAAGTACAAGGCATTATTGGTATCCGCCGAATCCGGGTAGCGCTGAAGCTGTTCTCGCAATAAATCGTAGGCATCTTGCTGATCCTTGCGATAGCTTTCGAAAGCGATCCGCCAGTGACACCAGCCGGAGCGCGGGTCTTGTGGAAAAGTGGCGGCGCAAGCGCGGTAGAGCGGCAGATAAGTCGCCGGATCGTTTTGCACACGAGCTTGGTCGGCAATATCGATTAATGTTGTCAGACGCCACGGAGATGTCGGGTGCTGCTTCTCCAGATCGTCGAGAAATGGCTTTACGTCGGCGTTCCGGTCCAGTCTGCGAGCGGCACGCACTAGAAAATTGAGGCGCTCGGCGTCAGGTTCGGGAGCATCGACTTTGAGCGCACTGAAATATTGAAAGGCCGCAGCGGTGTGGTTGCTGAAGAAATCCGCTTCACCGAGGCGTACGCGTGCCAGATCCCGCTGGGCGCCGCCGAGCTCGGGAATCGCGGCGGCTAGCTCGATGCGCGCAGCGGCGGGGTTCTTGGCTTGAAACAGTTTCTCGGCTCTGCCTAGTAGAGCGGCCGGCATCGGCGGCGGATAGGCGTCCCCCAAACGCTGTTTCACATCCACTAGCGCATTGGCGGCATCTGTGGCTTCACGGGCGCTCGGGTACTTATAGTAAACCCGCTGGAAATATTCTGCGGCCTGCGGCAGATCGCCCGTTGCCTGGAAGCAACGAGCCAGCAGCAGATCCGACTCCGGCTGTGGAATCACGTCGGAGTATTTCTCGATGAGTTCGAGTGCTTCTTTCGGGCGGTCGCCATCGAGGTCCGCCCGTACTGCGAGCGCGGCAGCCTGGCCGACAAAGGGTGACGCCAGGTTCTGATCGAATATGCGTGTAGCGGATTTCGCCACTTCCGCGTAATTCTTCAACTGATATTCGGCTTGAGCCCGGACATATTGTGCGTAGTCGTCCAGGATCGGTGCTTTTTTCGCGCCGGCCGTGGCATATTCGGCTGCGGCGGCGAAGTTGCCCGCATCCAGTTGACGCTGCGCAACGGCTATTGAGCCGGCAGCGCCCACCACTTTGGGCG
>DAISJE010000167.1:0-3622 GCA_036821665.1 Bryobacteraceae bacterium
TCGGCGCCTCGACGGTAACGTTCCAGTAACTCCGCTATCTCACTCATAGAAACTTCTATCATCTCGCACAATAAGAGCAGTGCAGCCACTGCCGATCGATCCGCTTGTTCCGGAAATTGTGCACTCCGTCGAGCTGAATCCGATTACACTTCTGGAAGCCGAACCCGGCGCGGGGAAAACGACTCGTGTTCCGCCTGCGCTTGCAGATGCCGGCTTGTCCGACGTTTACGTACTCGAACCGAGGCGACTGGCTGCGCGTATGGCTGCGCGGCGGGTTGCACAGGAACGGAATGAGCCTGTGGGGGAATTCATCGGGTATCAGGTCCGCTTTGAAGAGGCCGCCAGCCGTAATACCCGGTTGTGGTATGTCACCGAAGGAGTTCTTACCAGGAAACTGCTTTCCGAGCGCGCTCTTCCTCGCATTCGCGTTGCGGTGCTCGATGAATTTCACGAACGTCATCTCGAAACGGATCTTGCTCTCGCTCTCCTTCGGAAATTACAGGAAACCCGGCGCGGTCTGCGGTTATTGATCATGTCGGCTACTTTAGCCGGCGATAAGCTTAGTGCAAAACTCGACCATCCACCTATTCTTCGCGCTGCTGGTCGAGTATTTCCGGTGGACACGCGTTACACGCCGCATTCAGCCGCACCGCTGGAACAACACGTTGCATCGGCGGTTGGGCAAGCTCTTCAAGAAACTGACGGACACGTCCTGGTTTTTCTTCCGGGCGCTGCCGAGATTCGAAAGGCGATGCAGGCCTGCGAGCCATTGTCTCGCCGAGCAGCAGCGAGCGTGCTTCCGCTGCATGGCGATTTGAGTTCCGAACAGCAGGATGCCGCGGTTGGCCCGAGCGCCACGCGCAAGATTATCTGCTCGACGAACGTCGCCGAAAGCTCAATCACGATTGATGGCGTGCAGGCGGTTATCGATAGCGGCCTGGCGCGTGTGATGACTTATTCGCCGTGGAGCTGTCTATCGCATCTTCGTATCGAAAAAATCAGCCGGGCCTCGGCAATGCAGCGTGCGGGCCGCGCCGGCCGGACCGGCCCCGGAATTGCCATCCGGCTTTATAGCGAGGCGGATTTTGTCAGAAGACCGGAACAGATTCCGCCGGAGGTCGCCCGAGCGGATCTTAGCCATTTGATTCTGCTGCTCGCTGCACAGGGACTCCGTTGGGACGAACTCAGATGGATCGATGAGCCCGCTCCTGAAATGCGTGCGAAAGCGTATGAATTGCTACAGCGCTTGCACGCTATCGACAATTCACATTGCATAACTGATAACGGGAAAAAGATGGCACAACTGCCAGTGCATCCCAGGTTGGCATGTTTCGTCCTGAAAGGCGCGGAAGAGGGTATACGCAATGAAGCATGTGAAATGGCCGCCCGTCTATCTGAGGATCGTATTCGGATCGATGAAGAGACCCGCGCCAGATTCAGCAGCGATCTCGAAGCGATTCTTGCCGCCAATTCTTCTTACGCCGCACGCCGCCTAAAAGAACAGCTCTTAAACACGATTCCGGCCGGTCCGTCTGGTTCAGATCCGCACGCGCTGGGAAAAGCCTTGCTGGCGGCATATCCCGATCGCGTCGCGCGTAAGCGGGGCGATACGCTCCTGCTTTCGAACGGCTCTTCAGCGAAGCTGGACCGCGCGAGCCATGTTCATTCTGAGTTTCTGGTCGCGCTCGAAGTGGACGACCGCAGCGATTTTTCCTCCCCCTTGGTTCGAATTGCCGCCGAAATCGAGCCGGACTGGCTAATCGATTCTTTTCCGGATCACATCATTACGCGAGAAGAAATAGTCTGGAACCGGGAAGCGGAACGCGTGGAGCAGATCAATTCGCTTCCATATGACCAGCTCGTAATCGACGAGTCGCGAAGCGCGCCCGCTGATACAGTTGCCGGCGCGGGATTGCTCACCGATAAGGCGCTCGAAGCGGGGATCGGTCGCTTCGCCGATACCGACGAGTTGAACCGCCTCTTACGCCGAGTTCATTTCGCGGCGCAACACTCGGCTATTGAGGTCCCAGACGATCTACTTTCAAGGGCCGTTCGAGAACTTGCTACGGGATCAACTAGCTTTGCGCAGTTGCGCGATGCGGCAAGAGAGGGCGGCCTGATTGCGGTCCTTCAGGCACATCTGCCCATGCGCGAGATTGAAGAGGTCGCGCCCTCTTTCGTCAAGCTGCCGAGCGGACGCCGCGCTCGGATCGAATATCACGAAAATCGCCCGCCATCGGTCGCTTCGCGATTACAGGATTTCTTCGGGATGAACGTAACACCGTCCGTCGCGCGCGGCACAGTGCCGCTAGTTGTCCAACTGCTTGCACCCAATCAGCGCCCGGTGCAAGTAACGACCGACTTGGTCAGCTTTTGGAAAAACCTGTATCCGCAACTTCGCCGCCAGCTGAGCCGGCGTTATCCGAAGCATGCGTGGCCGGAAGTTCCGGTTTAGGCGAGTTCTCCTCAAGGATCTTTTCTAGAATTGGCGGGATTTCGAACACAGCACGGTTTTCGAGTCCGGCCATTCTGCTTTTCATCGTTTGCAATTGATTTCCGGCGAGCAAGTCCCGCACGGCTGATTCGATACTGCGAAAGCTGCGCAGAACGAGCCCCACGCCTTGTTGTTGAACCCATTCAGCGTTGTATCGTTCCTGCGGCAGCGTCCAGGCATTTCGCTCGATGATGACAGGCAATCTCATTTGAACCGCCTCCGAAATGCTTCCTGGCCCGGGCTTTCCAACAAAAAAGTCAGCCAGACGCATATAGTACGGAACTTCTTTTGTAAAGCCCTCGACAAAAATTCGGTTTCTGGTCTGCAGGCATTCGAGCTTCTGCCGCAATTTCACATTCCGGCCACAGATCATGATCAGTTGCAAATCCAGTGAGCTGTTTCCAAGCCGCTCTGCAATGGCGTACATGACGTTAGACCCTGCGCCACCGAACAGTACCAGGCCAGTTGGCAAGTCTTGTTGCAGCCCGCGCCGGGCGCGTTCGGAAGCGACATCCAATTCGGGGATTTCGTAGAACTCGCGCCTCAGGATCATGCCAGTGGTTCGGAATACATGCGAGTTTGGATAGCCCAAGGCACTAGCCTGTTCTGCCGCGCGTGCTGTTCCGCACACTAGGTATTGGGGTTGCTTCTCAATCCAGAAGTGTGGAGAATAGTCGGCGAGATCCGTCAGTATCGTCACGAACGGTGCTTCGGGGAACACTCGGTGAAGGCTTTGAAACAACGCCCGGTTGAAATTCGGAACTAACGACACCACCATGTCCGGAGATTCCTGTTCCCAGAACCCGCTCAGTAACCGAACTTGCGCCGGCAAATATATGCGAATGATGCCATGCAAAAGTTGCAGTAACTGTGTTGAACCAAGGGTCCAGCCTTTGGCAAGAATCAGGTTGTAAATATCTTGAAGGCGAATGCCCGTGATCTTACGAAAGATATCCAGAGAATCCAGGATCTCTTGAAGATTCACGAGCCTGACATTCCAGTCCGGATGGAGAGATGCAATCACCGACTGCAGTGCGATGGCGGCGCTGCGGTGCCCGCCGCCCGCATCGAAGTAAACAAGACTTAACTTGATTGACTGCGCCAATCTTCATCCTACGTGCGTTTTGC
>DAISJE010000167.1:3722-8671 GCA_036821665.1 Bryobacteraceae bacterium
TAAACAAGACTTAACTTGATTGACTGCGCCAATCTTCATCCTACGTGCGTTTTGCGCGCGCTTCGATCGATTCATGAACGATTCGTCCGCTTGTCAATGCAATGTAACTTGCGCGGCACTAAATCGAAGTAGCAGAGCTGAAACCATGCTCAATCACGTAAACTGGATACCTAGGACAGACACACAAGGAGTCGCCTTGTGCTTGCTTCCTCGAAATAGGGCTGCGGTATGACAGCCCATCAATCGATGCTTCACTTTATAGCCAAGCGCGATTACAACTTGATGCGCAAGGTGAACAAGTGGTCTGCGCCGAAGTGGATTCGCTTGTGGGCCATCGCTGCTACGCGAGCCGGAGATGGTTGGTTGTGGTATCTCACTGGCTTGTTAGTCCTGTTGTTTGGGGGTGACGAACGCCTGACGGCAGTGGCCTGCGCCGGTTCGGCCGCGCTGGTGGGTGTTGGCGTGTTTAAGTCGTTGAAGATGTTTTCGGGCCGAAAGCGGCCCTGCGAAATCGAGCCCCACTGCTGGGCGACGCTTTTGCCGCCCGACCAGTTTTCGTTTCCGTCCGGTCATACCATCACAGCGTTTTCCGTCGCCGTGGGTTTGGGCGCGTTTTATCCGCCCCTGATGGCCGCACTTCTGTTCTGCGCATTCAGCATAGCGGCATCGCGCATTCTGCTCGGTATGCACTTTCTGAGCGATGTTGTTGTAGGCGCCGCGATCGGCTGCGGCCTGGCGCTGGGCAGTCACGCGCTCTTCACTTAGCCCGTCGCAGAAGGCGTTTCTTCCCTGAGAAATCTTTTAGCTCAATCCAACGGCTATATTGGAATTGGCCCAAGCACCACCACGGCCAAGTGGGAGAAATCGCTGGACGAACCTCCGGCAATACTTCATGCTGCGCCGTACGCTTCTTTATCTTTCAGAGCGGCACTGGCTCCGCCACTGGATGGAGAACTCCTCCATGTCGCGCAAACTGACGTCGCGATTTATTGCCGGACAATCGCTTCCGGAAGGCATCCGCGTGCTCCAGCATCTCTCGAAGGAGCGGATTCTCGGCACGCTGGATTGTCTGGGCGAGAATGTCACCTCACTGGATGATGCCGGACGGTCCAGAGAAGCGTATCTGGCAGCGCTCGATGAGATCGAAGGCGCTGGTCTGGCCGCTACCGTTTCTATTAAGCTGACCCAGTTTGGCCTGGATTTTTCCGAAGCGGCATGCCGCGCCAATGTCATCGCGCTGATCGAGCGCGCGCAAGCCATCCAGACTCGTATCGAAATCGATATGGAATCCAGCGCCTATACGGAACGCACACTGGAAATGGTAGTGCGGCTCAATGAGCTTTTTCCGGGCCAGGTTCGGGCAGTCATTCAAGCTTATTTGTACCGAAGCGAGGACGATGTCCGAATGCTGTCGGTGCACAGGATTCCGGTGCGGCTTTGTAAGGGAGCATACCGGGAGCCTCCTTCGGTTGCCTTCGCCAAGAAAACCGAGGTCGATGCCAATTATCTGAAACTCGTGACACTGCTGCTAGCCGAAGGCAGCTACCCTGCCATCGCGAGCCATGACGAGTTGATTATTCGCCAGGTTGTGCGGCATATCAAGGAACACGAGATCGCCGCGGATCGTTTTGAATTTCAGATGCTCTACGGAATCCGGCGCGACCTGCAGCGAAAACTCGTTTCGCAGGGCTTTCGTCTGCGGCTTTACGTACCGTATGGCGACGCCTGGTATCCCTATTTCATGCGGCGGCTGGCAGAACGGCCGGCTAATCTGCTTTTCTTAGTAAAAAATCTCGTGCGGACCTGACATATCGGCCGCGGAACCCTCACCGTAGAAAAGGAGTCTAATAAGAGAAATGAAGTATTGGCTCTATTTGATTGCCAAGCTTCTGCTTGGCGCTGGAGCCGTGTGCGGCTTGCAGGCCGCTCTCGTCCTTTTTTACCCTCAAGGCCCGCCACCCCTCGAAAGATTCGGACCGGCGCCCCCGCTGTTTCTTCATGACATGCTGTTTACTTTTTTGACGCTCGGCGTATGGCTGATTGGAGCGGCGCTATTATTCGGAATCCTGTGGGATCAGCGCCGCCGCTGCCGCACCTGCCTGCACCGGCTGATAATGCCTCTACAGAAGGGGTCGTGGGGCAATATGGTTACCTTCGGCCGGCCGCAAACGGAATGGATCTGCCCATTTGGCCACGGGACTCTCAGTATTGAAGAACTGCAAATCACAGGCAGGCAGTTCCCCGACTGGCAACCGCACGACGACAACATCTGGAAAGAGTTAGAATCGTATTATCAGGCACCGAAATAGTAACTTAGGGGAGTGCCGGACGTCCAAGGGTTGAGAACGCTTTTGTACCTGGGCTATACGTTTGCCTGTACGCATTAAACTTCCTCACAAATTTTTTCGTAAGACCGCGGGCAACCGTTCAGGGTCAAAAAAATCTGCTTTTCCGGTAAAGTACATTCTGCTCTCTACGGCCGGCGCGGCCTGCCTCGCAGCCATCATCGTAGTGTCCGTTTTGTATGCAAAGTATGCGCGCTTGACGGACGAAAAGCTGGCACAGGGGCCTTTTCCCAATACTTCGCTTCTCTACGCGGCTCCGCAGCTTATCGGCGTGGGCGACCGTGGAACTCCACTCCAATTGGCAGCGCGCCTCCGTGAGAGCGGATACGGGGAGGATGCCCGAACGAACCCGACGGGCTGGTATCATCTCCGCCCCGATGCGATTGAAATTTTCCCGGGCGATCGGTCCTCAACCGATTCCGAACCTGGCGTGCTTCGGTTCAAGGATGGACGAATCTCGTCTATTTTGGCGCTCAGCGATAATAGCCCGCGCACCGAATACACTCTGGAACCCCAGCTCCTGAGCAGTCTGTACGACAAGAGCCGTGAAAAACGGCGTCTGGTGAAATACGACGATATCCCGCCCATACTTGTGCATGCGGTGATCTCGATTGAGGACAAGCGATTCTTTCAACATTCCGGATTCGATCCCATTCGCATCGTAAAGGCTTTGTGGATCGATCTAAGAGAGCATCGCAAAGACCAGGGCGCGTCAACGCTTACACAGCAACTGGCGCGTAATCTTTGGCTCGATCTCCGGAAGACCTGGACGCGTAAATTTGACGAACTGCTTATTACGATCCATCTTGAGCGCAAGCTGACGAAGCAGAAGATCTTCGAATATTACGCCAACGAAGTCGATTTGGGCCGGCGCGGTTCCTTTGCCATCCGCGGCTTTGGCGAGGCCGCGCAGGCCTATTTTGGAAAAGATATCCGATCGCTCACTCTTCCAGAGGCCGCGACTTTGGCTGGCTTGATTCAGGAGCCCAGCCGGCGCAACCCGGTTCGCTGGCCGGATCGGGCCAAAGCGCGCCGTAATGTGGTGCTCCAGCAAATGCTGGACAACGGCTACATTTCAAAGAGCCAGTGCGATGCAGCGGCCGAGAGCCCCCTCGTGATCGTCAAGCAAGGGATTGAATCGGCGGATGCTCCTTACTTTGTCGATCTGGTGAACAAGCGGTTAGAGGACGAATTCCAGGATCGTGATTTTGACGATTCCGGCTCGAAAATCTATACGACGCTCGATCCGGATTTGCAGCGCGATGCAGCCCAAGCGGTGGCCGACGGCATCCGCGGAGTAGATGCCATTCTGGCCAGGCGCCACAAACACGGCGGTCCATTAGAAGAGCCCCAGGTTGCGCTGATTTGTCTCGATCCGCACACTGGCGAAGTCAAGGCGCTGATCGGTGGCCGGAACTATGGCATGAGTCAACTAAATCATGCTGTCGCCAAGCGGCCTTCCGGCAGCGCTTTCAAGCCTTTTGTTTATGCGGCTGCACTTAATACGGGGCTATGGGATCAGCCGGACCCGATCACGGCGTCCACCATTTTCCCCGATGAACCCCGCACGTTCATGTTTGACGGAAAGCCCTATGAACCGGTCGATTATCACCATAGCAACTGGTTGGGAAATATCCCGTTGAAGGAGGCGTTCGCAAAATCGCTGAATGTCCCCGCGGTGGAAGTTGCCGAGCAAGCCGGTTATGGCGCAGTGGCCGATCTCGCGCATAAGGCCGGGCTGAACGATATCCAGCCGACCCCCGCCGAGGCGCTTGGCGCCTATAACGTCACCCCGCTTGAACTGGCAGGCGCGTACACGACATTCGCGAACAACGGGGTTATGGTTCAGCCCCGCATGATTTCGAGCATTGTGGACGAATCGGGAAATGACTTGTGGGAGTCGGAACCCCAAACCAAAAAGATCCTGGATCCTCGAGTGAATTTTGTTCTCGTCAATCTGATGGAAGAAGTGCTGCGCAGCGGTACGGGCGCGGGCGTTCGTGCTCGTGGATTTACACTTCCCGCTGCCGGCAAGACGGGAACTTCTCATGACGCCTGGTTTGCCGGGTTTACGACAAAACTGCTGTGTGTAGTCTGGGTCGGACTCGATGATTATCAGGACATCAAAATGGAGGGCGGAACAGCCGCCCTTCCCATTTGGACTGAGTTCATGAAGCTCGCACATAAGCGTCGCGCTTATCGAGACGTCACCGAATTTCCTGTGCCGGATGGCGTGGTCAGCGCCCAGATTGACTCCGACACCGGACAACTTGCTACCAGCGCATGCCCGCACGTTGTGACCGATTATTACCTGCTCGGCACGCAACCGGTCCAATTCTGTATGCTGCACCAGGGCGGGTCAACCGAAATTGCCGGTTGGGAAGCTTCTCCACCGCCCGCCCCGCAAGCTGCTGTGCCTACGGTTTTACCAACGCAGGCCATGTCGCAGCCGCCGCCCGGCGCACAGCCTAACCCGAACAATAATCCGCAGCAGAAACCCAAAAAGAAGGGCTTCTTCGACAAGCTGAAGAGCATTTTTCACTAGGCTCGGGGGCAGAGAGCGCTGCCGGTCTAGCCTCGCCGCTTCCGGAGAGTTCGGTGACC
>DAISJE010000168.1:0-8663 GCA_036821665.1 Bryobacteraceae bacterium
ACCGCGGCCGGAACTCCGGCGGCTGCCGATATCGGGAAAGAGCAGAACCTTCCGCTTTCGAAATTTGGGGAGACGAAGGATGGTGGCCCAAACACGGCGGTGCTGCAGGAACGCAATGCGCCTTTGCTGGTGAAGACTCCGGCCTACACCTGTCTTGAAACCATTTCGAGAAGGCAGGCCGACACGCGTCGCCGGATTCAAGATGCGGATCTGATGCGAGTCGATATCGCCATATCCGACGGTAAAGAAATCTACGGAAACGCGGATGGTAAGCGCTTCTCAAATGAGCGGCTGGCAGATATGCTCGGCTATACGTTCAGCACCACTGGCCTCTTTAGTTCAATTGCACGCGCATTGATCGCCGGAAACGATGAAGACATCGCGTTTGCCGGCAGAGAGACTCTGAATGGCGAATCCGTTTTACGCTACAACTTCCAGGTTTTACCCGGGCACGGGGGATGGTCGATCGACTATGGCAAGGAATCGGGAACGGCTGGAGAGCGGGGGTGGTTCCTGGTGGACAGCACGCATCTGATTCTGCGCAGGGTTGCCGTATATGCGGTCGACATCATCCCTCACAGTTTGAAACTGAAAGCATTGGATGCGAGCATCGACTATGAGCCGGAAACCATCGCCGGTAGCCGGATTCTGCTTCCATTCGTTGCCGAGGTCCATGCTCAAGAGGCATCCGGAAAGCAACGAAGGAGCCGGATGTTCTTCAATCACTGCCGAGCCTTTACATCGGAGGCGACACTTTCGTTTGGCACGGATAGCACTCAAGCTGCGAACAAGAACCCATCGAGCAGGCTCGAGTTGCCGCCGGATCTCAACGTCACGGTTGCGCTTAGCGGACCGCTGAATCCAGCCAACAGCGACGTTGTGACGGCGAACGTAATGTCGCCAGTGTTCTCAAGGGGTCGGGAAATTATTGCACGTGGGGCGGCTCTCGAAGGACACGTTCGTGCCGATCGTGGAGAGAATTCGGTGACTATCGAACTGGATCGTGTGCGGACTCAGGATGGTTGGGCGCCCTTCTATGCCCGCCTGATTTCTCCTCGTCCGGCGAACAATGCGCCCAGAGAAGGTCAGGATACGACCGAACCCGAGATCCCCGGCGTGGCGAGGATCAACGTCGCGGGTACACCCGCCGAACTTCCGGCGGGAATGCAGATGATCTGGAAAACGGAATCGCTGGCAAAGCCGGTAGACGCATCCGCACCGCAGTTGAATACCGCAGTCAGCCTACATTGACGCAACTTACTTGAGAGTTCCCACAATTCCCACGACGAAAAGCGTCGCCAGAAATATCGTTACCACTCCACCTTTTTTCCAGTTCGGCAGTACCGCATGCAGGCCAAGAAACAGGAAGCTTCCAGCGATAATGGCCAGCACCGTTACGGTCCACCACGGGCCGAATGCCGCGCTGCCCGATTGGTTCGCACGCGGCTCGACGGCGGCTCCGATTACGGTAAGCGCTTCGATAGCAGCACACGTGGCCATCGCTTGCCACGGGCGGTCGATGGATCTCCGTGTTACCCAACCGAGCGCCAATCCTTCCGGAACTTTATGCAAAGCCAAGCCCAGAGGAACCGCGATATTGGCCAGCGGCTGTGTCGCAAGCGCGCGCAAGCTCCATCCGTCTACGAAACTATGGATGGCGGTAGCTGCAAAGAGCGGGCCTAATACGCCTTGCCGGGGCGAATGCCCGCTGTGAAGCAAGAGCCGGTCGAGTATCGCCAGTAATCCGCATGCGGCCAACGCAAGCGCCACCGCAGCACCTTTCCCCGATGTTTCGGACATCTCCGGCACAATCCAGAAGAGCGAGATGCCAAATAACAGACCGCCGCCTGCCGCGGCCAGATGCGCGGAAAGCCTGCGCGGCTCGCTAAGGTAAATGCCCGCGGCTATGCCCGCCCACGCCAGAACGGTCAGTAGCCAGGCGACCGCCATTTACTGGCCGGTAACCTTCACAACAAAATAGGTGAACGGCTTTCCCTTTTCAAGCAGTAACTGATGTGGAACGCCCGCCGGAATATGAACGATATCGCCGGTCGATAAAGTGTGACGTTCTCCGCCAGTGATCGACGATCCTCGAATTTCGCCGGCTTTCACGGTCTTCGGATTTACTACTTTTCCACCGCTCAATAGGGTCGCTTCACCATTTTCGACAACAAAGATATCGGCTTCGTGCTCGTGCAACTCTGAGGATCCTGTCGCTTCACGGTAGGCCAGCATGGTGTAGTGATTTCCGTACCGGGCAATGTCCTCGGCGGCGAATGGTTTTTTCTCGCTCGCCAATCGATTTGCCCTATTCTGAATGTCCTTCACCGTGTAGATATCAACCTGAGACGATGCCGCCCACGCTAGTCCGCCAAATACCAGCAAGCTTGCAATGTACTTCACTGTATAGCTCCTCTCCTGGTTTCAAAACCGTTTGTGAAAACCGTCCTGAGTGTACTATGGCGACGATCTTGTGCCCTTCCTATGCCAGAGGCAAGGGTGAAAAAGAAGGGCGTTCCTTCGCGCACAATGCTCTAAAGCCGGCTGCTTCCTGGCCGAAGAGCAGGATATGCGTATAGATTGCCCGAAGTGCCATTCTGACGCTATCGCGCGAATACGGCGTCGGGGCATAGTGGACCATATACGGGCATATTGCGGCCAGTGGCCGTATTACTGCCGTTCTTGCAGGCAATACTTCCATGGAAGCCAGCGATATCCACCACAAAGGCGAACGCCCAGCAGCAAAATGCAAGAGCGGGCGGCTTCCAAAGCTGAGCCAGAAGGGCCTCAAATGGCATATCGAGGCGATCCGGAGCGCCCTATCGCGAAGATCCTTATACGAGCCGATAATCACGCCCAGATGGATGAGATCCTACTGGCTCTCAATCGTGCAGTTGCGTCCTGCCAGCAGCCCGTAAAGCAACATACCGGCGCATCAGTGAATTAGTCTGCGACAAACGATCCATCGCCGGCCTAGGCAGCGGTGGAAACGGGCATCCCGGGTACGGTACGAAGATTACAATTAGGCGACGCGATGCGGTCACTGTGCTGCTTGTTCAAGCTCCGGCACACCGCCTGTATCGCACTATCGCCCGTTGGGGCTTCAGCTCAGGCTCAACCTCCGATCATCAAGGAAACGGTGAGCCCGGTACTGGTGCCGGTTGTCGTCACGGACAGGGCCGGGCATCACGTGACGGGACTGAAACCGGATGATTTCCGGCTTTTCGAGGACGGAATACCGCAGCAGATTGTAGCGTTGCTTCGGGCTTGTGAAAAACAACCGCTCGCGAATGCGCTAAAGCGGACGTGCCGCTGCACGTCAGGTCGCGGCTTTGCTTGAAGGTCAACGACCTACGAAAGGGTTTCTCCCCGTGGGCGAGTTTTTTCACAAACCGTTCGCGACCGGAGCAGCACGGATCTGGTAACGTTTCTTCCGCGACACGCCACTTTTTTCAAAGAACAATCCGCCGGTTTCGCGGGCCAGTTCGGCAAGCGGGTCTGTGTTCTCATGGGCCACGGTCGTGGAAGTAAAAAACAAGAAATTGCATGTGAATGCAAAAGCCGGTTACTGGGCTACGAAGAATAGAGGCGTGAGAGACATCCAGCCGTGCCGGTGAACCTTGTGAGTAATTTAGTGGGCCCTGAAGGATTTGAACCTTCGACCAAAGGATTATGAGTCCTCTGCTCTGACCGCTGAGCTAAGGGCCCGCATGAAGCATAGCGGTAGCTGGTCCGCGGCTTCAGTTTAGCGTACACTTGCTCCGCCGTTAAGGCGCCGGAACCAACAGGGCTTTACTCGCTACCGTTGTGAGGCCGTCCAGAGTATCTACAAACGTTGAAAAAAGCGGCGGTGTAGCGCGGAGATGCCAGAGCACTTCAGTGTTCAGCCATGCTTTTTCGCGCGCGGCGCTGACGCTCCACGCCGCAATTGTATCCTCCAAGTGAGAAACCGCCGGAAGCGGGTCGCCGAGAAGACGCACGAACAAAGCTTGTTTGGCGGATTCAATGAGGCCGTCAAGCGTGGTATTCAACGCGGTGTAGTCATTGTATTGCGCGCTGCCATGTTGCGGGATGGTGCCAGTGATCTGGCACGTTGTAACAATCGCCTCCGGAAGGTCGTGGTTGATATGCGCGTTGATGCCCGCCAAAGCAAACTGAATGCGCGCGGTTGCGGCCCGTTGACGCCGCTCAAAAAGCGCCCTCCAGCAACCCGGCACGGGCTTTCCGGAGAGTTCCGCTTCCAGAGCGCCGAAATATAGCCGCGCGAATTGTACATCGAGCTCGGCGAGCCATGCGCCATCTACGAAGGATCCGGATGCGATACGCTCCTCCACCGCTTGTGTCACTTCGCCGTACAACCAGTTGAACCACTTCAACCCATCGCCATCGACACATATCATCGCAATCGTTCGCATCGTTTGAAGCACATCGGGAATCGATTGCGGAGGCGTTTGCACGGCGGCCAGGAGCGCCGGATCATAAGGGAACATCGTTTGCGATTAGCAGCTTTCGATATCATAACTGCGCAGCACCCCATGTCACGATTTTTCGCTATTCTTCCCACGATTTCATTGTTGTGCCTGATCTCATTCAAAGGAGCACGAGCACAGAGCAGTGAAAAACCCGATCTGACGAAACAGCCGACACTCTACGTGGTCGGTTATGCGCACTTGGATACGGAGTGGCGATGGGAATATCCGCAAGTCATCAACGAATACATTCGCAAAACGATGGAGGATAATTTCAAGCTCTTCGAAAAGTATCCGCACTACATTTTCAATTTCAGCGGCGCGAACCGCTATCGCTTCATGAAGGAGTATTTTCCGGCGGATTACGCGAAGGTGAAGAGCTATGTGGATTCAGGGCGGTGGTTTCCAGCGGGTTCGTCGATGGAAGAGGGCGATGTAAATGCGCCGAGCGCCGAGTCCATCATTCGCCAGGTTTTATACGGCAACGAGTGGTTCCGGAAAGAGTTCGGCAAAGCCAGCGCGGAGTACATGCTGCCGGATTGTTTCGGATTTCCCGCTTCGCTGCCGACGATATTGGCGTCTTCCGGCGTAAAAGGATTTTCGACGCAGAAACTGGTATGGGGCTCGTCGGCCGATGGCGGCGGTTTGGAATCGCGCGAGAAAACACCCGAAGGCACGCCGTTCAACGTGGGCGTATGGGTCGGCCCGGATGGCGAGAGCGTACTCGCAGGCCTGAACCCCGGCAGTTATAGCGGGGGAATCGAGACCGATCTAAGCAAGCCGCTCCCGCCCGCGCCGCCGAATACTCAGCTCGAAGAAATTCAACACAAGCTGCAGGCACTACGGCAGAAACTGGAAGCAGCGCAAAAAGCGGGCCAACCGTTCGATCACAACGACATCCAAAATTACATCGAACTACAAAGACAAGCACAGGCGTTCTCTAAATTCCAGGAGCAACAGGATCAGGATCGGTATCAAGGCGATTGGGCTGCGCGCGTCGAAAACAATGGCAAGGTGAGCGGCGTTTACACCGACTACCATTACTACGGAACGGGCGATACGGGCGGATCGCCGGATGAAGACTCCGTGAAGCGACTGGAGGCGATTGTTACGAAAGGAACGGCCAGCCTTCCGCCTGAAGGTCAAGTTTTTTTCCGAAGGCAAAAGCATCCGGAATGGCCCGCGGTGCAGGTTGGTGAAGGACCTGTTCATGTGATCTCGTCGGATGCCGAGCAGATGTTTCTTGATATCACGCCGGCTGAAGCGGCGGGGCTTCCACGGTACACAGGCGAGATGGAGTTGACGAACCATTCGGCAGGCTCTCTGACATCGCAGGCCTATCAGAAGCGCTGGCTGCGGAAGGAAGAATTGCTGGCGGACGCGGCGGAGAAATCATCTTTGACGGCCGCATGGCTGGGCGCACGGCGGTATCCGATGGAGCGTTTGAACGACGCGTGGACGCTTGTGATGGGCGGCCAGTTTCACGACATAGCGGCTGGAACGGCGACCCCCAAAGCATATGAATTCGCGTGGAACGACGATGTCATTGCGATGAACCAGTTCGCGGCTGTGCTGAAGAATGCCAATCAGGGCGTCGCAGCGGCACTCGATACAGAGGCAAAAGGCGTTCCGGTTGTGGTTTTCAATCCGTTGAATATTGCGCGCGAAGATGTGGTTGAGGCGGCAGTCGATTTTTCCGGCGGCATGCCGGATGCAGTCCACGTGACCGGACCCAACGGCGAAGTGCCGGCGCAAATTTCAAACGGCAAAGTGCTGTTCGTCGCGCGCGTGCCCTCGGTCGGGTACACGGTGTACGATGTCCAACCCGGCGCAGGAGCAGTGAAAAGCAGCCTTCAGGTCTCGAACGATTCGCTGGAAAATCAATACTACCGCGTAAAGCTGAATTCGGATGGCGACGTTTCGAGTATTTTCGATAAGTCGATTGGCAAGGAACTGCTGGCAGCTCCCGCGCGCCTCGCGATCTCGTATGACAATCCGAAGCAATGGCCGGCTTGGAACATGGATTGGGATCAGGAGCAGGCCGCGCCAAAAGCATATGTCAGCGGTCCGGCGCAAATTCGCGTGGTCGAGAACGGGCCCGCGCGCGTAGCTCTCGAAGTAACGCGCAACACGGACGGGTCTAAATTCGTTCAAACCATCAGGCTTTCGGCGGGCGATGCCGGGAAGCGTGTCGAGTTCGGAAATGCAATTGACTGGAACACGCGCGAATCCAACCTGAAAGCGACATTCCCGCTTACCGCGTCTAACCGCATGGCGACTTATAACTGGGGCATCGGCACTATCGAGCGGCCAACTGCCGAGCCGAAGAAGTTCGAGGTGCCTTCGCATCAATGGATCGATCTGACTGATGCGAGCGGTGAGTTCGGAGCGACGATATTGACGGATTGTAAAAACGGATCCGATAAGCCGAACGACCACACGATACGTTTGACCTTGATGCGGACCCCCGGAGTGAGCGGCGGGTTTCCCGATCAGGCTACCCAGGATCTTGGACATCACGAGTTCATTTACGGCTTTGCCGGACATGCGGGCGGCTGGCGTAGCGCTGAAACGGATTGGCAAGGGCACCGCCTGAACGATCCGCTGATTGCCTTCGAGACGTCCAAACACTCCGGCCATCTCGGGCACGAGTTCTCTCTTCTGAAAGTGAGCAATCCGCGCGTTCGCGTGCTGGCGCTGAAAAAGGCTGAGCAAGGCGATGAATGGATTTTGCGCCTTGTGGAATTAGACGGCAAACCGCAGCCGCGTGTCGGGATATCGTTTGCGACGCCGATCAGCGCCGCTCGCGAAGTCAATGGGCAGGAGCAACCGGTGGGACCGGCAACCGTGTCGAACGGCGTCCTGATGACATCTTTCAGCGCGTATCAGCCGCGTACATTCGCTCTCAAACTGACTCCTTCCCGGACAAGCGTTCCCGAGGTGCATTCGACACCGGTAGCGCTGCACTATGACATCGCCGCCGCGACGAATAACGGCTCGCAATCATCGGCCGGATTTGACGGCAAGGGCAACGCGCTTCCGGCGGAGATGTTGCCATCCCAAATCAGGTTCAATAGTGTCGACTTTCATCTCGCGCCCGCCAAGACCGATTCGCCGGACGCGATTTCCGCAAACGGTCAAAAGATCGATTTGCCGTCTGGCCGTTACAACCGCGTGTACTTGCTGGCAGCGTCAAGCGACGGCGACCAGAAAGCGGCGTTCGAGGCCGGCGATAAGCAAACGGAACTGAACATCGAGGATTGGGGCGGATTTATCGGGCAATGGGATGACCGGCAATGGATCGCCAAAGATGTCACTGTTCCGGCTCGGATGAGACGGCCGGCGCGCACCGAGCATGATGATTACGCCGAAATGACCGGCATCAAGCCCGGTTATATCAAGCGCGCGAGCCTGGCCTGGTACTGCGATCATCATCACAATGCAAAGGGTGAGAACGTGCCGTACGCGTACTCATATTTGTTTGCGTATGCGCTCGAGCTGCCGCCGGGCGCGAAAACGTTGACGCTGCCGCACAATGACAAAATACGGATTCTGGCGATATCGGTTGCGGATGAAAATCCGGAAGTAAAACCGGTACAGCCTCTGTACGACACGCTGGGCCGATCGGAGCCGGAGGTCGCGAGCCGTTAAAGAAACTCGTCCAGTTCGCCTCGCTCAATCGCTTCGGCGGTTTTTTGAATATCAAAGGACAGCGGGCGGTCTACTGTCATGCGCGGGACGATACCGCGCAAAATGGCCCGCGCTTTTTCGATGGGCGCCGAAGAGCGCAATGGGGCACGATAATCCAGCCCCTCCGCCGCAGCCAAAAGCTCAATCGCAATCACCTGCTCCGCATTCCAGGCGATCTGCCTCAGTTTCAAGGCGGCGGTCATGCCCATTGAGACGTGATCTTCTTTATCGCCCGAAGTCGGAACGTTGTCGATGCTTGCGGGATGCGCCAGCACTTTGGCTTCATTCAGGAGCGCCGCCGCGCAGATTTGCGCCAGCATGAAGCCGGAAGACAGGCCGGGCTGCGAACTGAGGAACGGCGGCAAACCTTCGTTCACGTCGGGATTGACCAGCCGGTCTATGCGCCGCTCTCCGATGCTGATCAAATCTGTCATCGCAATCGCGGCATAATCGAACGCCAAAGCTAACGGAGCGCCATGGAAATTTCCGCCGCTGATTACGTCG
>DAISJE010000169.1:0-8663 GCA_036821665.1 Bryobacteraceae bacterium
ATAAGGCCCACTGCAGTCGTCTTTACGCGTCCAAATCCGCCGGCTACTCCGAATTCCTGCTTGATTAAAGTCCCGATAAGGGGTATAAATCGAGCTACTCTGAATAAATCCTCCGGATTCAATCCGGGATTGTCCCAAAATGCCGTCATTTGGCCATAGCCAAAGAGAATGCCGTTTCTAACCGGTCGGAACCGTGCAGATCAGCCGGCCTCCGGGCGCGTTTTAAATGCGCCGGACAGCAGGCATTTAACCGCGAACGATGCGGCCCGTCTGCTCTATAACCACGGAATTGGCAGCATAGCGGTTTCGATCATCGCGAGCACTTTTCTTCTTCTTATTTCATTAAAGCGAGCGCCGCATGGTTGGCTATGGACCTGGTGGAGCCTGATGATAGCTGTCCTGATCGGTCGCTCTCTTGATGTCTTTTTCTGGCATCGGCGGGGCCCCGCGTCGAGCATAGACGGAAATCGGGATATTCGGCGCTTTGGCCTGGGGCTGATTTTAGCCGCTCTTCTGTGGGCCGCTTTCGCATCCATTTTTTTCTCCAGTCTGGATCAGGTTGGAAGAACCACGGCCACGATCATTCTCTGCGGCATTGCGGGCGGCAGCGCCACCGTGCTCGCTCCTTCGCAAACGCTTGCCCTGATATTCTGCTCCGCCACAATATGGCCTCCTACTTTGTTTTTTCTTTTTTCCCACGATTTTCAAGACAGACTCCTCGGCGTACTCGGCTGTGTTTTTTTTGTCGTGATGGCCGTTTCGTCGCGCTTCGCCCACCGTGCAGTCATGAACGCTATCCGGCTGAGCCGCGCCAACGAAGCGCTCGCCGCCGCGGTGGTGGAGGAACATCATCGTACTGAGGCTGCTAATTCCGACTTGAAACGGGCCGAGGTGGCGTTGCGCGAAGCAAACCAATCCCTGGAATTTCGCATACGATTACGAACCGCGGACCTGGAGCACGAGGTACGCGAGAAGGAGCGCTACGCAAAGGAACTCGCCCATCTTGCTTCCACCGATCCGCTTACCGGCCTCTGCAATCGCGCCAAGCTGGTGGAGCATTTGAGAGAACGGCTTTATGGCGCGGGAAGCCGCCGCTGCAATACGCTGGCGGTGCTTTTTATAGACCTCGACAAGTTTAAAGAGGTTAACGACATCATGGGCCACTACGCCGGAGATCGTGTTTTGCAGATCGCCGCAGGCCGTCTTGCCGGCAGTCTCCCGCCCGATGTTCATCTTTCCCGATGGGGCGGTGATGAGTTTGTCGTTGTGATGCCGGATCCCGAAAACGCGAGCGACGCTCTCTCCTTGGGCGCTGCTTTGCGCGCTATCATCTACGAGCCTATTCAGATCGACCTCGAAACCGTTAACATCGACGCCACCGTCGGTGTAGCACTCTTTCCGGAGCACGGCCGGACCCACGACGAGCTCGTCAGCGCAGCCGATGTGGCAATGTACGCGGGCAAAGAAGAGAAACGTTCGAAAGTGCGGCTGTTTGAGCCGGCTCTCAGCCAGAAGCTGATTGAACATCATTTGCTTGAACAGGCGCTTCGCGATGCCATTCCCGCCAAGTCGTTTTCGCTCGTCTTCGAACCTATCATTGCCGCGGCAAACGGCCGCTGCCACGCGATGGAGGCTTTGCTCCGCTGGAACCATTCCGAATACGGGCTCATTCCCCCGAGTGTCTTTATCCCTCTGGCCGAACGAACCGGCGATATCATTGCGATCGGCCGCTGGGTTCTGCGTGAAGCGTGCCGCGAAGCGGCTTCCTGGCCCGGTCTCGATGCACCCTCTATCTCGGTGAACGTGTCCGCCGCTCAAATTTTGTCCAGCACATTTGCTTTCGACGTATTCGCCGCGCTCGAAGAATCCGGCCTTCCCGCTCATCGCCTCCAGCTCGAGCTCACGGAAACGCAATTCGCCGGCGATAGCACCGCCACGAGCACGATCCTCGCCCAATTGCGCAAATCGGGAATCCGGGTGTCGCTTGATGACTTCGGCACCGGATTTTCTTCTCTCTCCTATCTTCGAAATCTCCCCGTTGACAGCATTAAGATCGACCGGTCTTTCGTCACCGCCATCCATACAGACTCCAGTCCCATCGTGAAGGCGATTTTGACCACCGCGGAAGCTTTGGGATTCGACGCAATCGCCGAAGGTATCGAGACAGCGGCCCAAGCGGAGACGCTAATCGCGATGGGCGCCCAATATCTGCAAGGCTATCTTTTTACCGGTGCGCCGCTTCCCGCCGAAGCTGCGCGCGAGTGGCTGGCAGCGCAAACTTCCTCGCTCGTAGAAGCAAAAGCACGCGCAACTGTGAGCTAAGTGTTTGCCGGTCAGCCTTTCGTGAGAACCTTGCTGAGATCGTTGTAAATCACAAACACGACCACCATCATCAGGAACACAAAACCGAGCTTGAAAATCGTCTCTTTCACCTGCAGGCTGACTTCGCGCTGCAGGAGCATCTCGATTATCAGCATCAGCAGTGTTCCGCCGTCGAGTATCGGAATCGGCAGCAAGTTGAAAATGGCAAGCTGCAGACTGACGAACGCCATGACAAACAGGTAGCTGTAGGCTCCTGCTCTGGCGGCTTCGCTCGACATTTGCGCAATTCCGATCGGACCTGAAAGTGATTTCGGCGAGACACGCCGCTCTACGATGCCGCCCAGAACCTGAAATACCATCAGCGCATTTTGCTTATTGAACTGCAGCGACTGATCGATCGCCTGCCCTACCCCGAGCTTCACCATCTGCACCGGCAGCTTGAAACCGACGCCGATGTGAAACGGCAATTTAGGGTCTTTCGTAGGCGCTGGCGTGATCGTCATCGTCAACAAATGGCCGTTCCGAAGGACTTGAAAATCCAGGGGCCGGCCTTTCGAATGAATAATCGCCTGTTGAACCGCCACGGGCGAAGCAACCTGCTGGCCGTTAACCGTCATGAACAAATCGTTTGGTTTCAGGCCGGCCTGCTCAGCGGGCGAACCCGGCTGTACCTCTCCCACTTCGATATTCTGTTCGCCGCCCCAGCCCGCCTCGCCGATGCCCTGTTTAGGATCCATCCGGGGAGTCACCCGGAACGGTATCCGCTGATTGTGCCGTTCCACGATGCCGTCAATCGGATGATTGGCGTTTAAGGCTTCCTGCATAAGCACGTAATCCCAATTGGGATCCTGCTTACCGTTCAACTCTACAATCCGGTCACCCGGTTTCAAGCCTGCTTCCGCGGCCGGTGAACCAGCTTTTATCGCGGTGATCATCGGGTCGGTCGTATCCACTTGCTTCGGGAACGCATACATATACAAGCCCGCCACGATTCCAACGGCCAGGACGATATTCATGAGCGGCCCCGCAATGATGACGATTGCGCGCTGCCATCTTGCTTTCGATTGAAAAGATCGTGGGTCGCTTGCTTTCTCGTCCCCGGCTTGATCGCCCAGCATCCGCACGTATCCACCGAACGGAACTGCAGAAACGCGAAAGTCGGTATCGCCGCGCCGGATTCCGAACAGCCTCGGCCCAAAACCGATGCTGAACGTGTCCACCTTTACGCCGACCGCGAGAGCGGCCCAGAAGTGGCCGAGCTCGTGTACAAGAATCATGATTCCGAGCAGAATCACGACCCAAAAGACAGGTTGCAGAAACCCCATGCTTTGAATACCTTTACGGACCCCAACATGGGGTTCTATCTACTATATTCGACGCAGTGCAAATCAGTATGGTTCAATTAGCTGCGGCTATTTCGCCCCGCTGCGGACTACCGGACGCTTTGGCCGCTTCATACTCGGCCAATACCCGGCGAGCGACCTCGCGCGACGACGAATCGATAGCAAGAACATCCTCGATCGTCGCAGCCGCGTGACTCGGCTGACGTTGTAACGTCTCTTCTACGATTTGCGCGATAGCCGGAAACGGGATGCGCCCGGCGAGAAATCCTTCCACCGCAATCTCATCGGCAGCGTTCAACGTGCATGTGGCCGATCCGCCTTGTTCCTGTGCCTGATAGGCCAGTTTTAGTAAAGGAAATTTCTCTGTATCCGGCGCGAAGAACTGCCACGTACGTGCTTCTTTCCAATCCAACCGGGGCACTGGCGCGCGGTACCGCTCCGGGTAAGTCATCGCGTACTGTATCGGCATGCGCATGTCCGTGGCTGAGACTTGGGCGATCACACTGCCATCGTTGTACTCCACCATCGCGTGAATAGAGGACTGCGGATGGACCACCACCTCCACCTGGGTGGGCAACAGATCAAACAGCCAACAAGCCTCAATAACTTCGAAGCCTTTGTTCATCAGAGTGGCGGAATCGATGGTGATCCGCCTGCCCATTTTCCAGGTGGGATGATGCAGCGCCTGTTCGGGCGTTACTTTCCAAAGCGCTTCGCGGGGCGTATCTCGAAACGGGCCCCCCGATGCAGTCAGCAGGAGCCGCGTCACTTCGGACCGCAGCCCGGCCCGGAAACACTGGTGTGCTCCGTTGTGTTCGCTATCCACCGGAATCAGTTCGGAGCCGGACTGCCACACGGCCTCCATGACGAGCTGGCCGCTCGCCACCAGCACTTCCTTATTGGCCAGGCCGACTCGCTTCTTTGCTTGTATGGCTGCGTAAGTCGCCGGGAGCCCAGCCACTCCAACAATGGCCGACATGACAAAACCCGCTTCAGAAGAGGTAGCCGCCGCGACACGGGCGGCGGGTCCTGCCGCCAGTTCCGGCCATTTCGCCCTGGGCAAACTTGAGCTAGAGAGACGCTTCCGAAGAGTATCCAGGGTTACATCATCGGCTAAAACGGCAACCGCAGGATGGAATTCCAGAATTTGGGAGAGCAGCAAATCGACGTTTTTACCAGCAACCAAAGAAAAAACGCTAAACCGGTCCGGATTCTGGCGGACCACGTCTAACGTGTTGGTTCCTATGGAACCTGTTGAACCCAAAACGGTTATCATCATTTTGATCGAGTTCGCCTTAGAACTTCAGTACTACCACTGATCGGGCTACTGAAAAAAATTTTGAATTTCGTATCGAAAACACTTGCCTTCCACAAAATCATATTCTAGTATTGGAAGTAAGCCAGGGAGGCAACTCCCACCAAAGCGAGACTAACCTCATAGAAAGACCCCTGAAGCAACACCTCCCTGGCACCCGAAAGGGTCCGTCTCGCAGCTTCAGAAGATAAGATCAACACCAAGTTTACTCGTGAATTGCATCAGCAGGCTATAGAGCTGGCGTTACACTCTAACCGGAGGTTCCCTCCGTGCAAGACACGAAACATCCCGCTCAGTCGTTAAATCAGCTCCGGCCCGAAACGGACGTCCTGACTCGTGGCTTTGACCCGAGCCTTTCCGTCGGCTCGGCGCGTCCGGCGGTCTTCCGCAGTTCTACCTATGTGTTCTCGAGTCCCGAAGCGGCCGAGCGCGCGTTCGATCTGATGGGCGGCCGTGCCCAACGTACACCCGAAGAAAACGTTGACCTCGTTTATTCCCGGTTTAACCACCCCAACGCACAAATTCTGGAAGACCAGATCGTGCCGCTGGAACCGGGCGCTCGCGCCGCCGCTGTCTTCAACTCCGGTATGGCTGCTATTATGACCGCCCTGCTGGCCGTCCTGAAACCCGGCGACACGATTTTGTATACGGTTCCCATTTATGGCGGCACGCAGACTCTGATTCAAGGTTTTTTGCAGTCGTTTGGCATCAACGGCATCGCAGTACCCGCCGGCAACAGCAATGCGATCGATCAGGCGATCCGCTCCGCACAGAATTTACGTGTGGTGCTGATCGAAACGCCAGCCAACCCCACCATTGTTATGACCGATATTCGGCGCGCTTGCGCGACCGCTGCCCGGCTGCGCACAGACTCAAACGGCAGCAATGCACAAGAAGGACCCGTCGTGATGATCGACAATACATTCCTCGGGCCGGCTTTCCAGCACCCGTTGGCTCTGGGCGCTGACATCTCTCTCTACTCGGCAACGAAATATCTGGGCGGCTACAGCGACATTATCGGCGGCGTTGCTCTCGCGAAGGATCCGGCTCTGATTAACCAGATCCGAAGCAAACGCAGTTTGTTCGGCAATATCCTGCAGCCGGATGAATGCTGGATACTCAACACGCGCTTGCCCGCCGTAACGCTTCGCATGAATCGCCAAAGTAAGAACGCCCAGCGGATCGCGGAGAAGTTAGCGACTCACCCGAAGATTCGCAAGATCTACTACCCGACCCTTTTTGACGATGCCGATCAATCTCGCATTTTCCGGGAGCAGTGCGATTTCCCCGGAGGCTTAGTTTCGATCGATCTCGCCGGCGGTAAATCGGCCGCGTTTAATTTGCTTCGCAATCTCCGGCTAGCACGGAATGCCGTTTCGCTGGGAGGCGTCGAGACGCTCGCGTGTCATCCACGGAGCACGACACATTCGGCCTGGAGTGCAGACGATTTGGATGAAGCCGGCATCCCGGAAGGGCTGGTTCGTGTTTCGGTCGGAATCGAAGATTGGAGAGATCTGCTGGCCGATTTTGAACAAGCGTTGGAGCGGGTTTGAGGTAGGAGCCGTTAACTATCAGCCGTCAGCTATCAGCTATCAGCTATCAGCTATCAGTGGTCAGAAGCCAGAAGTCAGGAGTCAGAAGTCCAGCATCCGCTTGCTCGCGCGCGCGGCTCGGAAAACAGCGTCAAGAGTTTCAGCAATTTGCAAAATCGCGAACCGGGAGGCCAACCGATAAACACTCAGGCGACAAGTTCTTCGGGGTGTTTTTCGTACCAGGCGTCGAAGAGATCGGGCTTTAACTCGATGGCGCGAACTTCGACTTGCTCAAGTGAAAATTCGAACCCAAATTGTTCCGGCTCCCACTCGTCATTACGCTCCTCTTCGACGGCCACGATGTACTGGCGGGCTGCTTCGTCCAAGCGCTTTCGCCTGTCGCCTACGTTTCTCCTGCATTTCCTTCAGAGCGGCCGTGTCCTTCTCGCGCTGACGGCGCAGACGGTTTTCCTGGATGCTGAGATTGTTGAGCTGGCGCTGGTAGGTCAGGAAAATTTTTGCTTCGATGAGGAGGACAGCAAAGCTGCAGACGCGATCACTTGGGAACTGGAGTAGAGCCCGTAAGCACTACTGAGTGCCACGCTGGAAGAGTCGCGGGGCGAAGTCGTTCAAGTCGCGGCGCCAGGTCTGCCACTCGTGGTTGGTACCGGGTGACTCGTAGAACACGTGCCGTATGTTGGCCTGATCAAGGGCAGAGTGCAACTGTTCGATGCCCTGCTTCATCCGCTCTGGTTCGTCCGTCCCCACGCCAATCCACAGCAGATGCACGCGCTTCGAAAATGCCTTCGGGTCAGCCAGCGCGCCGTTGAATGCAGTCTTTGGGTCCAACTTTCCGTTACCCGCTGCAAATACATTGACTGCTCCACTGAATCCACCGATGTACGAGAACAGCTCGAGATGATCAAAGGTGACATGAAAGGTCTGCATGCCGCCCATCGAAAGACCCGCCATCGCTCGATGATCGCGGTCGGACAGGGTGCGGAATGTTGAGTCGATGAAAGGAATCAAGGCCTGTGTCATGTCGTCTTCGAATGCGGACATCATGTCCTGCATCGCCTTTCTCATCTCTGGCGAACCGAACGGCTTGCCCGCGAGATCGGGAGCAGGCTGGCCTGCGCGCCGCGCGTAGCCATTCGCCATAACCACAATCATGGGCTTGGCCCTGCCGCTCGCAATCAAGTTATCGAGGATGAAATTCGCCTTGCCCTGCCGCGTCCATCCGGATTCGTCTTCTCCGCCGCCATGCTGCAAGTAAAGTACGGGATAGCGCTGCTTCGGCTGGCTGTCGTATGCGGGCGGCGTGTACACGAATGCATCCCGCCAGGCGCCGGTTACATTCGAGTGATACCAAATTTGGCGCACCTGTCCGTGTGGCACGTTCTGCGGTAGATAGTACGTGGCACCCGCCTCGGGAACCTCGACCGCGCTTGCCCATTTGCTCCCGCCGAAGTACGCGGTGCTTCCGGGATCGCTCGCTTCAGCCCCGTCCACGATTACCGTGTAGTAGTGAAGTCCAGGAGCCATGGGCGGAGTGGTAAACGTCCAGAACCCGTCGGCTTGTTTCTCCATATCGGCTTTCGGACCGCTCCAGAAATTGACCCTTACCTTCGTGGCCTCCGGCGCTTTGAATCGGATTTGAACGCGTGAGTTGCTGTCAACTCGCGGATATTGCGCGTCCAGAACGTTGGAAGATGCCGGCCTAAAATCGCCTGAGTCTTGCGCTAAACAGCAGCTTGCCGCGATGAGTATCGCTAATCCAATCAGTCGCATGATAGTCTTTCTCAGATTATGGCCATAGTAATGCATCGAATACTGATAACGGCATTCTTCTGCGCGTTTGCGGCCGCGCAAGGCCAAGAATTGGCTGGATGCACGGGGTTGGAACGTCTTCAAATTGGTGGCGTCGAGATCACCAAGACTGAACTGATCGCAGCCGGCAAGATCATTCCCCCGGCGTATCCGGGCTCTCCCTCCATCGGACCTCTTCCTGCACACTGCCGTGTGGACGGTATCATGAATCGCCGGAAAGGCGTCGACGGCCACGAGTTCGGAATCGGCTTTGCCATTGCATTGCCGGATCAGAAGGCGTGGAATGGCGACTTCATGATGCAGGGTGGAGGCGGCGGCAAC
>DAISJE010000170.1:0-4285 GCA_036821665.1 Bryobacteraceae bacterium
GCCTCGACTAATTCGGAGACGAGCACAGTGATATCAGCGTATTCGTTTTACCGCAGCCTTGCAGCCAGTGCAGGTGTGTTGAGCGCTGTTTGGATTTCTTCAGAAGTCGGTGTACGGCTGGTGCGCTTCACGCTTGCGAAATTGGCGGAGTCGCCATTCACGCTCACAAGCGCGCTAGGTTGCCAGCCGAAAGCAGAATTTGTGGCGGATAACGTAACTACCCAGCGTCCCCGAGCCGGCCATTGCTGTCTGACTACGTAGGCTCCGGGATTAGCTAGCGGAATCAATTTCAATGGAATGGTCTCGCGTTTCCCGTTCACGATGCCTTCCGCTGTAGCGGTAATGCTGGTTTTTTCGGGATGAGCGCACGCATAGCTGCGTACAATCAGCACCGCGTGTTGAGCTTGAGCTTCCGGATTAGCCGAGGGCCGTCCGATCTCCAAAGCGAATCCGCCCGCCATCAGCGCTGCCGCGCTTGCCAGGGTCGCAACAAGCCCAAAGACTTTTCGTGTATTTGGCATTTGTCCTCTCCTCAGAAATAGATCATGTTTCTGGGGAGAGGACGGCGTTCAATGGCGATCTGTTAACGGCGCCAGTAGCCGCGATAATAGCGATGACCGTAATAACGGGGTCCTACCCAATACGCGCCTGCATAAGGCCGCCGTGCCCAGTAACCTGTGTGCCAATAGTATCGCGGCCCGACCGGATACCAGTAACCCCCAACCCAGTAGTATCCGGGTCCGGGCGCAATTGGCCGCGCGTACGTAATGACGGGCGGAGGAGGTGGCGGTGGAGCATAATATCCGCCTCCTACCGAGACTCCAAAAAATACACGCGGGCCAGCAAATATGGAGCCACCCGCCAGGAGAAAAAGCGCAAGCAATTTCGTTTTCATCGATTCCCTCCATCCCAACCGGATCTCGCTTTACCGTCCGGTGAGTTCGGTGAATTGAAGTGCAAAAAGCGTTCCATTGCAAATGCTTGAAAAGATGAAGTGAACTTCGGTCGGCTCTGGTGGATGTCGAGCGTGGCGGTGGATTTGGGCCAGCACAGATAAGAAAAACCCCCGGACAAGCCACGATCTATCGTGGCCGGTCCGAGGGGTTAAACCTTATCAGGCAGCGAATTCGGGTTACGGCTTCGCTGTCCCGATTCGCTTCTTCAGAAAAAGACTCAAACCGAGCAAACCGATAGCGAGCAGACCGATTTGTCCAGGCTCCGGAGCTTCCGCTGCGAAGAATGCAAAATGCGATTGGTCGTCCTGCGCTCCGTAGTAATCCTGCGAATAGAAAGTCTGACCAAATATGCTTCCGTTGTTATTGCTCGCGACCAATCCAAAGTCGCCGTTTGGCGTAAAGGAGAAAACATCGCCAACGCTGTTGGAAAGCCAGTGAATAGAGTTCGGATGGCTGAGACTGTACCAGCCCAGGCGATTTTGATCGTTCGCGTACTTAATATCAATTTCGCCCGTAAGCGAACCGTTCGCCGAGAAGTACACATTGTCCACGGATTGCTTATGTGACGAGGCCAGATATAGTGCCGACAGGTCAAGGCCCGCGCCGCAGTTGCCGCCGCCGTAAATGCAATATCCGACATTCATTTTGCTGCCATCGTAAGAGCTATTGTTCCAAAATGGCGTGCCATTAGTACCTAAAGTCGGCTTGGTATACCAAGTTCCGTTAGATATCAGTGTCAAGTTTTGACCGCTGATAGAGAACACAAGATCATTGTAGTCGTAGTCGCTGCTTGCATAACGTGTCCCGACGGTGTCTTCAAAGCCGCCGAAATATGTGCTCGCCCAAGTCGGCACGGTAAGCAGCAGCGCAGCCGCCGCCAAAGCCCATTTCTTCATAAAATTTCTTATTAGCCTCCGAAAATTTAACCGCTCGATCGCTAATTGACCGCTTATTTATCAGCCAACCAATTGCGGATAGTTGCAGTTTAGAGGCGTAATGAGGCTTTTAAAATATCCCGTACTCACAGGACTTCCGACTGGACTTTAAGCGGGAATTGACAGAAAGAAGCAAGTTAAAATGCAAATCTACGCGGGAACTGTCTGGTGTGCCACTCTGTGAACGAATTTGTGCCAGGCAAGCAATTTCTTGCACTTACTCAGCCATACGGACTAAGTGGCGCTTGTATCGCGGTGCACCGTTTGGATAGAAAATGCCGGAAGGCAGACGGCGATGTACTCGGCGCCGTCCGGATCAGGCGTGCTGTAGCGAACCCACTCACCCCTGGGAGCGATAACCGCCTGACCGGCCCGAACATCCAAACTGCCATCTTTGTATTCCACGCGGAGATGTCCCTTCAGAACCACTGTGAATTCATCGAACTCCGGTGTCTGCGCCGGTTCCTGCCACCCTCCAGGGCTTCGCATGTGCGCGATGCTGACCATCTCTGTGCGAGAATTCACTCGTCCTACATACTCGTCGATCAATTTAGGTTTGTTTCCAGCCGCCTCTACGCGGGTCGGTTGTGGAATTAATGTAGGCGCACTCATGTTTGCCATTCCAGCATAAGCATTCCACTGATTCGTCCCTCGGATTTATCGGCGCTTACGCTTTATTTGGCAGCGCCGATAACCCATCAGGAGGACAGTGACTCTGTTTAGCTCCGGTGAACTTTTCCTGGAATTGGGACTCGGCTTGGTCTCGATAGCTGCGTGCTTGCTGTATATCCGGGCACGTGGTCTGGAAGTCCGGTTGAAGCAGAAGAACAGTAACTTGGAGAGCCGTCTCGAAGCGGCCGAATCCGCCAATGCCGCTAAGGGCGATTTCCTGGCGAACATGAGCCACGAAATCCGCACTCCTATGAACGCGATTCTGGGCTTAACCCGCTTACTCCAGGAAGGGCCTCTAGCGAGCGAGCAGCGCGAACTCGTCGAGATCATTGGAAGCTCCGCAGAGGGGCTTATGGCGATTGTCAACGATGTCCTCGATTTCTCAAAAATACAAGCGGGAAAGTTAACGGTCGATCCAATTGTTTTCAATCTCGACGATGCGCTCGGCGATGTGTTGAAGCTTCTAGCGCCGCGTGCCCAGGAAAAAGGCCTGGAACTCGTTTGTCATGTTGATCCGAAAATTCCAGAGCTGCTGAACGGCGATATCAGCCGTTTGCGTCAAATTGTGATTAATCTGCTCGGAAACGCTATTAAATTTACGGAGCGCGGTGAGGTTGTTCTTACCGCGACAGTACTTCCGGCGAATGGGAACGTTCTTGAACTGCGCTTTGCTGTGTCCGACACAGGTATTGGAATTGCCGCGGCGAAGCTGCAAACGATTTTCGAGCCGTTCACTCAGGCTGATAGCTCTATTCAAAGGCAGTACGGCGGTACGGGACTGGGTTTGACAATTTCGGCTCGCTTGGCGGAATTGCTGGGCGGCCGGCTTTGGGCGGAAAGTCAGCCAGGCGTTGGAAGTACGTTCTATTTCACGGTCAACCTTGCGCCGGCAGGGTCCGAAGCAGGCGTAATCCGTAAACCTGTCGAACTGGACGGTATGGAACTCCTGATCGCAGACGGTAATGCCGCCTCGCGACGATTTCTACGCGATTCTCTGGCGCATTGGGGAATACGAGTTACTCTCGCCGAGAGCTACGAGGCGGCGATGTCGTCGATCCGCGCCACTTGCGAGTCGGGGACTCACTATTCGGTTCTCATCCTGGACATGCATTTGCCGGGATCGGATGGTTTCGAAGGCGTCGCAAAAATACGCGGACAAAATGGTCTGGAGCAAACAAAAATAATCGTACTGAGTTCGGCGGGACAGCGGGGAGATGCTGTGCGATGTAAAGAACTTGGCATTGCCGGTTATCTGACAAAGCCGATTAAGCGATCGGAACTGCGCGAGTGCATTCTCGCGGTCCTCGGTACTGAACTGCCGGACGGAACACCGCCGCAGCTTGTGACCCGCCACTCGATACGCGAGCTCCCGCGCCGCATTCTACTCGCTGAAGACAATGTAGTAAACCAGCGGCTTGCTGTCGCGCTGCTGAAAAAGCAGGGGCACATTGTCGTGATTGCCAATAATGGTCGCGAGGCTGTCGAAGCACTGGAGCGCGAGCAGTTCGATGTCGTCCTCATGGACGTGCAGATGCCCATCATGGATGGTCTCCAAGCTACCTCCGAGATCCGCGAGAAGGAACGCGGAGGTCATAAGCGCGCCCGCATCATCGCCATGACTGCACATGCGATGAAAGAGGATAGGGAACGTTGCCTCGCCGCCGGCATGGACGGTTACATTTCCAAACCCATATCTGCACAACAGTTATACGCAGCAATCGC
>DAISJE010000170.1:4385-8580 GCA_036821665.1 Bryobacteraceae bacterium
TTCGCTAGAATTGTTGCCGAATGGAAAGATCGCGCATCGATTCTGCCGGATTGCTCGCTGCCGCTCTTGCGGCAGTGCTCGTTTTGTTGCTGGCGCGCTCTAATTTCGGCCTCGTGACTACGGCTGGAGGACTCACGCTTCTTTTCGTTCTGTTTGCATTCGACCAGGAAGGCCGCCGTTCTGCTTTTCAGAGTCTTGCGTTTAGCGCCGTTTGCGGATTCTGTCTCATGCTCGTGTCGGGAATTATTTTCCAGTTTTCATTGAGCCAATCGAATCCCGATCTATCCGCCGGTGCACGAGAAAACTATTTCGAGATCAGACTTTCGGCCGTTTGGGCCTTTACGACGATCCTGCTTTGGGCTATTGACCGTGCGCGAATGAGCGGTCGCACAACATACGAAGCACCGCCGATGATCGAAAAGACGCCGACGCAGCGCCAACTCGTTCCCGAATTTACGGGATCATTTCCAGCTATAACAAGGCCACAGCCTACTCCCGCGCCAGCACAGGCGCGAACTCAAGCCCCTGAATATCGCGAACCGGCTGCGTCGCCGATCACCGCAACAACATTTTCGGCTCCTCCACAGCCGGCTCCGTCGCACGAAGAACCGCCCGCTCCCGAACCTGTTCTTCCCACAGCCGTTCCGCTTCCATCGGGCAAAGAAACGATGATCTACGTGAATCTTGTAGGCGAGGGATTGAATGTGCTCCGGTCCGTTCGCGCGGAGCATCTCGGCCGCGACTTTTACAAAATCGTCGAACCTACACCAGAAGGCGAAACCTGGGAATACAGCGCGGGTCAAGTGGTCCGCTGCAAAAAACAGAAGCTTTCGAGCGGGAAGGCGTTGGTTGCTTTCGAAGAAGCACCCCGCTCGCAATAACTACTCCAAACCAAACGTAACGCTGGCTATACGCGACTGTCTAAATAGAGGGGCTCTTCATGGACGCCTGGAAGTGGATTGCGCTGGCTTTCTTTATCCTTGGGTTAGTCGTTCTGCCCTTCTTCCCCTATAGCCTTTACTGGTCCATTTATCCCAGTATTTTTTGCTGGTTCGTTGCTGTCCTGATATTTCTTGTCAGTATATTTTCTAAGCGCGGAAGCACCGTCTGGCATCATCGCGGGCAGGGCTAGCGGGCGTAACAAGTCGTCCATACGAATTGCTCAGTGCGCCGTCATATGTAATGAAACCGTATAAGTTGTGGTAAGGATCATACAGTCAGAGGAGAAAGAAATGAAAATGCGCGTGAAACTGGCTCCGCTATTGAGCATGGCTTTGGTGCTTCCGCTGAGTTTAATGGGACAGGCTACCCAGGCGACAAACCAAAAGGACCATAACGATGCTTTCGTGAGGGGCCCGGCGAACCAAAGCGCCCTCGCGCGCGAGGTCCGGCACCAGCTTGTAATGCTTCCTTACTACACGATCTTTGACGATCTCGCATTCTACGTCAACGGCAGCAACGTGACGCTCGTAGGGGCAGTAACCAATCCCACGCTGAAATCCGATGCCGGCAATGTCGTGAAGGGCATTGAGGGCGTGACTCACGTAGATAACCAGATCAAGGTGCTTCCCCTTTCGCCGATGGACAGACAGATTCGCATGGCCGAGTTTCGTGCAATCTATGGTTATCCCCAAATTGGCGACCGGTATGGCCATCAGGCTTTACCGTCCATTCACATCATTGTTGAGAACGGGCATGTGACTTTGGAGGGTGTCGTTGCGAATCAAGCCGACAAAAACCTAATCGGCATACGCGCCAATGGCGTTCCGAACGTTTTCAGCGTCACGAACAATCTGCGTGTCGAAGGCGCCAGTTAAATCACATTTCGGAACTGAGCGGGGCCCGCACGTCTAATCAATGCCAAACGCCAGCAGCACATTTCCGGGTATGCCGCCAAATTGCGGGTAACCCGACGTGACGAACACCATTCCACCGGCGATGACGGGTCCTGCTGCATCGAGCGACCCGCCCTTTGCCGCTACGTGATTGACCGTCTCCAACGAACGGACGGTATCGAAATCCCAGACGACTTTACCATCGCTTGCGGCGTATGCTCGCAGGTGTCCATCGAGGGAACCCGAGAAGACCGCTCCCGGAATGGCGCTGATCGCTGCGGATTGCGAAGGGCTGCATGGGCGGCGCTCACCGCACTTTGGTGGCGGCGCTTTCCACAAAAGCTGGCCGGAATCGACGCGGTAAGCAATTAATCCGCCTCCGCTGTTTGGATCAAGCATCATTTGTCCGGGAGTAGAGGAGGGCAGCAACCCGGTGTCTGCAACCGCAACAAACAAGACTTGGCCATTGGTCGTCATTCCCCATTGAATGCCGCCGAGGGCGCCGCCATGTCCCGCTCGCGCCTGCCATAATAATTCACCCTGCCGGTCCGGATCGACGGCATAGACCATCCCCGATTTTTGGCCGAGCAGCAGGTACCGTTTGCCGGAGGACTGAGTTACGAGAACGGGCGAAGCTCCGAAATCGAAGTCCGGTCCGCACTTGCCCGTTCCGGGCGCTCCGCCGCAGGCCAAATTGTAAGCGTCGCCTCTGGTAAATTGCTTCGACCACAACATCTTTCCGGTGTCCAGATCGAATGCCAGCACCGCGTCACTGGTTGCGGTTGGTGGATCGGAATAATTATCGCCAGTTGTGACGTAAATGATCTTCTTCGCTTCATCCACGGTCGGCGATGACCAGATCGATGCGCCCGAAGGCCCGAACGTCTCCTTGCCGTCTTTCGATTTTCCCTGCGGGCTTGGCGTTTCGGCAATCGTGTGCGTCTGCCAGATCAGCTTTCCGGTGGCCGTATCCAGCGCGGCAAGGCTCCCGCGAAAAGTGCAACACGCATAACCCGGAGCAAGAGCCAACACTTCCTCGTAGGAGGATACCGGCACATAGAGCCGTCCGTTTGCATAAGCGGGTGTACCGGTCACCAGCGCGGCTTTGTGATCGGCTACTTTTGTTTCCCAGAGCGGCTTGCCTGACGAAAGCTCTAGTGCATGAACATCGCCGGTTGCACTGCCGAAGAACAGCGCTTCGGTGGAACCGGCGCGCCCGATGACCAACCCAGTACGAACGTTCTTTACAGAAGCTGTCCAATAGATGCAGCCTGTCTTTGCATCGAGCGAAAAGACAGCACCGTTATCGGCTCCAAGATAGATGCGACCCTGATACACCACGGGTTGCGATCGAACCATCTTGACATTCGGTACGCCGAAGGCCCACTTCAGTTTGAGACGCGGCACATCGGCCGCAGGGATGCCCGCCTTTTCAGCTGGTTGATAACGCCAATTATCGAGTCCCGCTCCCCAGTTCGTCCATCCGCCATCGGAAGATTGTGGCCGTTGTGTTCCGGCGGGGCAGCTATCGGCAGAAGAGCTTGTGGGTTGTGTCTGGTTTGTGGCGGCGGACAGCCACTTCGCCACGGCAACTTGTTCGCCTTTCGACAGCGCCGATCCCTGCTGCTTCATCAAGCCCGACGTGAGCGCTTGGACGATCTCCTCTTCCGGCAGTTTTTGAAGCGCACTCCTGGAAGGCACGCGGCTCGCACCGGTAGCATCGTGGCATTGGGCGCAGTGTTTGGCATAAATATCTGCGCCGTCCTGCGCGTATGCGAATCCTACCGCGATTAAAAAAGCCGGCAAAACGGTGGATTTGCCAAGTATTCTAAGAGAGAGCCGAATCGCGAATTCAGTCATGGCTAAAAAGAAGACTCCGGTTTCAGTAAAGCAGTCAAATCCCGAGCCGCCGCGCAAAGAGATTCGCGCTCGAAACGGGATTGCGGAATGGGTGGTTACCGGTCTGATTCTGTTATTTGGGACCGCGACACTAGCGCAATCATATGTCATTCCGACCGGCTCCATGGAAGATAATCTCGTGGTCGGCGATCACCTGTTCGTCGACAAGCTGGCGTATGCGCCCGCCGGTCCGATCAGCCGGTATTTGCTGCCTTATGAAGATCCGAAGCATGGCGATATCATTGTGTTCCGCGATCCGGCCGATGTAAACACGACGTTGGTGAAACGCGTGATCGGTGTGCCGGGCGACCGTCTGAAGATGGTCAACCGCATTGTGTACCGGAACGGGATCCGGCTGAACGAGCCGTATGTGTATCACAAATTTCCGTACGACGAGAGCCGCGACAATTTTCCCGGAGCACCATCACCGTTTGCGGAAGGACTACAGGCGCAATTGCAGC
>DAISJE010000171.1:0-8566 GCA_036821665.1 Bryobacteraceae bacterium
CCCGAATTGGCAGCCGAGATAATCGATCTGTTCCTCTCGGAGAGCGAGCATCAGGTTCCAGCCATGCGGGATGCATTGACACGCGGTGATTATGCGCAGCTTAGGCCGCTGGCGCACACAATAAAAGGATCTTTCGGTAGCTTGCATGCTCCCCGTGCCAGATCCCGTGCTCAGCAACTGGAAACCGCGGCTGCGCAAGAGAACGCCGAACTGTGCAAGCCGTTGTTAGATGCACTCGAAGCGGATTTGGAGGCTCTCAAGCCGGAACTTCTTAAATTGCGGGCGAGTGGTTGGCAAGCGTAACTCAATGTAAGCCTCCTGTTACACTGAGGTTGCTCTAGCTTGCAATGCTTGTATGAGTTCTTCCTCTGTGCTCGAAATCGTGTGCGCCCACAGTCCCGATTCCGATGACGCCTTCATGTTTTACGGTTTAGCGACGAAGAAAATTCGTTCGCGGCTCCTGAGCTTCCGCCACGTACTCGAAGACATCGAATCGCTGAATCGCAAGGCGACCAATGGCGAGTATGAACTCACCGCAATCTCCTATCACGCGTATCCGTATGTAGCCGACAAATATGTCCTCATGGCAAGCGGTTCCAGTGTTGGCGACGGCTACGGACCTATGGTAGTAAGCA
This sequence comes from Bryobacteraceae bacterium, assembly GCA_036821665.1. Classification (GTDB taxonomy): domain Bacteria; phylum Acidobacteriota; class Terriglobia; order Bryobacterales; family Bryobacteraceae; genus Bog-105. The sequence goes on from DAISJE010000171.1 coordinate 636, forward strand.
CCCGGCAGCTTGCGCCTGAAAAGCTAAAAGGGAAGCGAGTTGCCATTCCCGGCACCCTTACTACGGCTTTCCTGACGCTTAAATTGTTTCAGCCGGATTTCGAAGCCGTTGTCATTCCGTTCGACAAAATCTTGGATGCTGTTAAGGATCACGAAGTCGATGCGGGACTTATTATTCATGAGGGGCAGCTCACCTACGGGCATGGCGGCCTGCACTGCATCGTCGATCTTGGCAAATGGTTCAAGTCGGAATATGCGTTGCCCCTGCCTCTCGGAGCAAACGCGCTCCGCCGTAATCTGCCTCGCGACGTTCAGGCTGAGTGTTCCCGCCTCATGAGAGAGAGCATACAGTACGCTTTGGATCATCGTGAGGAAGCCCTGAACTATGCGATGCAATTCGCGCGCGACCTCGATCCCGCTCTTGCCGATCAATTTGTCGGCATGTACGTCAACCATCACACCGTTGATGGCGGCGAAATCGTTCCACGTGCGGCACAGAAGCTTCTCGATCTGGGTTATGAAGCCGGTTTGATTTCCCATCAGGTGACTGTCGAGATCGTCCATTGAGTCGCCGTTCGATCAAATCGATTCGATCAATTAAGTTCAAATTATGATGCAGCACTCTTCGCGCCTGGTCGCGTGCGCCATCTTTGCGGTGATCTCGGCTTTCGGGCAGAACAACACGAGCCAAAATGCGAATCAGCGCATCCTCAGCATTCGTGACCTTGGCAAACGGGACTACACCGTCATTCCGACCATAGCCCAGTATTTAAAGGATCCCAATAGAGATATCCGGATTGAGGCAGTAAAGGCGATTGTGCGTATCGATACGACTCACAGCCTCGATGCTCTCGTACAAGCCACGCACGACAATGACCCGGAAATACAGATTCGAGCCACGGATGGAATCGTGAATGCCTATCTCCCCGGCTATGTCGCAAAGGGCGGGCTTACGGGATCGCTGACGCGCGGTGTCCGCCAGGTGAAGTCGTTTTTCTCGTCACGCAACGATCAGGTTGTGGATCCCGATGTGATTGTCCGGCCCGATGTGGCGCAGGCGCTCGGCGATGAAGTTCGAGGTGGTGCAAGTCTGGATGCGCGCGCTAACGCCGCGCTGGCAGCCGGAATTCTGCGAGCCCGAGCGGCTGTTCCTGCTCTGGTCCAGGCTGCCCACTCCACCGATAGCGATTTGATTTTCGAATGCCTGGTTGCCTTGCAAAAAATTCACGATCCTTCTGCCGGCCCGGGTATTGGTTTTTTGGCGCACGATCTGGACGACCGGATCCAAGCGACTGCGCTCGAAACGATCGGCATTTTGCGTAGTCTCGAATCTGCTTCCGATGTACGATCGGCGCTGAAAAACGCGCGCAGCGTGCGTATTCGGCGTGCCGCGTTGGAAGCGCTTGCGATGCTGGCTATTCCGGGCGACCGCGCCATCTTTCAACAGTATTCAAAGGACAGCGATGCCGAGTTGAGAGCGTCTGCGCTGGAAGGTTTGGGCCGGATTCGTGAACCTGAAGATTATCCTGCGCTCGAAGCCGCCTACAACGAGCAGAATGCGGATTGGCGCGTTCATCTGGCTGCGGCGTTTGCGCTAGTCGATGAAGGCAAAGTGGATACTTCGGAATTCAGCCCGCTTCCATATCTGGTCGAAAGCCTGAACCTAAAAGGTCGCGCTTACGTTGCAAATGCCTACCTGGTCGAGCTTGCCCGGCGCGAGGATGTGCGTGCCTCCTTGGCAAAACTGCTTCCCGAAGCTACAAAGGATCAGAAAATCGCGCTCTGTTCTATCCTGGGGAGCAGCCACGCTGAAGATGCCGTTCCGATATTAAATGGGTTGGCAAAAGATCTCGACCCCGATGTAGCCTTCGCAGCTTCGCGAGCCCTCAGAATACTTCAAGCCCGCAGACCTTCGTAGAAGGAGCTGCGGGCTTGTAAGTGGAAATAGAAGGAGTTACTTGGCTTTCTTCTGTTTCTGCTGACCGACGCGGATTTTAAAGTGCTGCTGCTTGGCTTCCTGATACGCCTTGTGATCGTGACGTGCGACTGCGTCTTTTAAATACGCGTCCACGTCGGCATCCTTCGGCAAAACAGCCATAATCGTGAAATTCTCGTTGCAGGTCGGGCAAAATGGCCGAAAGCGCTTTACATTCGGAATCGCCATAATCTACTTAAGAATAGCATGAAATAGGGCTTTTTCGCGTTTTTACCTTAACTGACGGCAGCGACTCTGGCTATGCGTGACGATAATTGAGCGTTTCGCGGGAGCCGTTCAATCGGAGAGCGAATCCGAGCATGCAAATTGCACTGAATGCAAAATAGGAGCCGAGCCAAGCAAGATCCTTGTGGGATCCGGGTTCTATTTTGAGTACGCCAAAACCCAATGCCAAAAACGCCAAAGCGAAAGCGAGTGATACCACTCCAGCCAAGGCGAGCAGCGATCCAACCCTCCCGTGATGCTGAAGCCGTAACCTTCGCGCGAATTGCAACTCGGGAATACCGGCGCTAATTGCCATCAGGATGATCAGAAGCGCAATGGTGCGGAAGCTAATCCTATATCGGACAAAGAAGATATAGATCACTCCAAGCGCGCTGAGAGCGAGACCGTTAAGCGCCAGAAGCCACGACTTACTTCTGGACGACCTCCAAATAGCGGCGGCGATCATGCAAACGCCCGCTGCCAGTGTGAGCCTGCCCAGAAACATAACGGTGACGTTCCATGCGTGAAAGGTCACCGGGCCCTGCGAATTATGCATAACGAAGTAGATAATCGCAATGAGCGCTTCCAGAACACCGCACAACGCGAGTAGCCACCAGGCTTTGGTCAGTGATCGTGTCAAAATGCCACCTCCCGGATCGTAGTGCAGCCCTATTCTATCGCTTTTTAAAGGCCGGGATTATGGACGCTTGGCGCGAATCAGTTCGATCAATTCGGGAGCCGTAGGGGAGCGCCCAGCTTGTTTCTTAGAGAAGACTTGCTCACCGTCCACATAAACATTCAGTGAGCCCGGCGCGCCGGCACGTACCCGGATTGGGACATGCAACTCACGCTCCAAGGCGTCTTTGAGGCCCACGGCCTCAACTTTGATGTCGTGTCAAAAAAAACACCGCTTAATTTCGATGCTCATACCCTCTATCATTATCGTCTTCCTCCGAGGGACGCTTCCAGGGCTTTCCGCAAGCCCGGATATTCAAATTGGAATCGGGCCTGCTCCGCGGCACTCGGCAAAACGCGCGCGCTGTCCAACAACACCTCGGCCATCTCGCCAAATGCCATCTTCAATACAAATTGCGGAACCGTCCAGGGCGCCGGGCGATGCAGCACGCCGGCAAGCGTCTTTGTAAATTCGGCATTGGTGACAGGGCCGGAACTTGCGCCGTTCAGCGCTCCTTTAACGGCCTCGTTTTCCGCGGCAAAGATGAACAGCTTGATCAAATCATCGACATGAACCCACGACATCCATTGCCTGCCGCTACCTAACTTGCCGCCCAAACCCAAGCGGAATGGTGTGAGCATCTTCTGGAGAGCCCCGCCATTCTGCCCCAGCACCATCGCGATCCGAATAGATACGACACGCAGCCCAAACTCTTCCGCCTGGCGCGCCTCCTGCTCCCATTGGAGACAAAGATCCGCCAGAAAGCCGCTGCCCGGTTTACTTTGTTCGGTCAGGATTTCATCGCCACGGTTTCCGTAATACCCGATCGCGGATGCACTCACTAGCACCGCGGGTTTGTGTTTCAGCTCTCCGATTGCCGAGACCAGATCCCTTGTTCCAACAACTCGACTCTCATAGATACGCTTCCTGGCCTCAGGCGTCCAGCGTTGTGCGATCGGCTCACCGGCGAGATGAATCACCGCGTCCAGCCGCGGGACGCTGTTGAGCGGCGGTTTCTCTCCAGCATTCCAGCAATGAAACGCCGCCCTCGAATCCAGGCTTTTGCTGCGGCTCCGGCCGAGATAATTGACCCTATCGCCAGCCGAAAGAAGAGCGTTCACGAGCTTGCTGCCGATAAACCCTGTTGCGCCAGTAATCAGGTAGTTCATATGTTTCGGAACTCAAGTAACATATACTGCATCTTGTCATCCATTCCGCTTGCTAAGGAGGCGAATGTGAAATTTCTGAAACCGATCGTCAGTACAACAGTCTTTGGGATCGCAATGCTGGCCGCGTGCAATTTGTGCGCTCCGGCGGCATGGGCCACCTACAGCGTGACGCTCACACAACAAGGGAGCAACGTGGTCGCCACGGGAAGCGGAACGCTCAACCTGGCGGGCCTAAATCTCAGCTTCAGCGAAAGCGGCGTATCATTCGTAACGGCGAACATCGGCGAGATATCTATCGGACCGACGACTCTCGAGCCAATCGATGTATACGAAGGATTCACTGGCCCAAAAAATTTCGGCACCGGGGGCATTCTCACCGCGAGCAGCGGTAGCGGAGACGCGGCCGGTATCGGCGGCTTCATAGGAGAGCTTTTCGTTCCGCACAGCTATGTCTCCGGCACGTCTCTGTCAGACACGGCTACATGGGATAACCAGACCTTTACTACCCTCGGCGTGACGCCTGGCAATTACACGTGGACATGGGGAAGCGGGGCGAGCGCGGACAGTTTCATGGTTGATATTAAGAGCACGGTGCCGGAACCATCCAGCTTTGTGCTGCTGGCACTAGCGCTCGGCATACTCGCACTATTCCGCGCCCGCTCGTGCCGGCAGAACTCTTTTCCGGGGCGAGATTAATCCTTCGGAGCGATGCCGAGCGCTTTCATCTTGCGATAGAAATTGCTGCGATCTAGACCCAACAACTCCGAAGCGCGTGTCACATTGCCGCTGGTCTCTTCCAGCTTGCGGAGAATGTAATCGCGCTCAGCGGCCTCTTTCACCTCCTGCAGACTGCCTTCCTGGGGTTTTGCAGGCTGACTCCGGCGCGACAAGTCGAGCGACAAATGCCGTGCTTCGATGCGCCGCTGAGGATGCAGAATCACCAGCCGCTCCATCAGGTTGCGCAGTTCACGCACATTGCCGGGCCAATGATAAATGGTCAGAGCGTCAATTGCGTCGCTGCTCAGCTCCTTGGGTTTTCTGCCGTAAGCCGTATAAAACTCACGCAGAAAATGATTGGCCAGCAATGGAATATCTTCGGCCCGATCGCGTAATGGAGGCACCGTAAAAGGAATCACGTTAAGGCGATAGAAGAGATCCTCACGAAAATTACCTCGCTCAATCTCCTTTTCCAGGTTCTTATTCGTCGCCGCGATCACGCGCGCATCTACCTGAATGGATTGCGGCGCTCCGACGGGCTCAAAGCGGTGTTCGTCCAGCGCGCGAAGGACCTTGGCCTGGGTTTTCAGGCTCATATCGCCCACTTCATCCAGAAAAAACGTCCCGCCATGCGCCTTTTGAAGTTTGCCGATCTTCTGATGGACGGTTCCATCGAGGTTGGTCCGCCGGTGCCCGAACAGTTCGCTTTCGATAAGATCTTCCGGAATGGCCGCGCAGTTCACTTCAACAAAAGGCCCGTTAGCGCGCTGGCTCGATCGATGTATGGCCCGCGCCACCAACTCCTTGCCTGAGCCGCTCTCTCCGTAAATCAGCACGCGCCCATTCGTTCCCGCCATTAGCTTCAGTTGCTGTCGCAAAGCTTTCAGGGGAACGCTTTCGCCGATAAGTTCCGGCCAAGCCGTATCTTCCCGGAGCCTCTGGAGCTCCAACTCCATCCGGTGCTGCTGAACGGCGTTCTTCAAAACCACGCTGACTTTCTCAATCGTCAGCGGTTTCTCTATGAAATCGAAGGCGCCCAGCTTGGTAGCCTTTACCGCGGTCTCGATATTGCCGTGACCCGAAATCATAATAACCGCCGGACGTGTGTCTGCGGGTATATCTTGTATGCGCGCCAGCGTTTCGAGACCATCCATACCGGGCAGCCAAATATCCAGCAGAACTACTTCGTAGGCCTCGCGCGCCAGCGCCTCGAGGCACGCCTCCCCGCTGTCTACAGCCGTACACTGATAGGCTTCATCCGTCAATACGCCTCGCAGCGATTGGCGGATATTCGCTTCATCGTCGACGATGAGCACCTGGGGTCCACGCACGGGCATAATTACGAACTAAACCTTCAGAGTAGCGGGAACGATTTCCTCTGCCTCTGAAGCAAGTCCGGAATCGCGAGTTGTCAGAGCGTTCAATTCGACAACGAAGCGAGTGCCCTCCGGCGCGTTATCTTCCACGCGTACTTGCCCATGATGTTCCGTGATAATACGGCTCACAATAGCCAGACCCAATCCGGTGCCGCGGGCTTTGGTCGAGAAATAGGGCAGGAATAGTTTTTCTTTGTCGGCGGCTGAAACGCCACAGCCGGTATCGGAAATAGAGAGCTCGATCATGCCGGTCGAAGTCTGGCAAGTCGAGACCGTAAGCTTTCGCAGCGGCCTCTCTGTCATCGCCTCGGCGGCGTTGTCGATGAGATTCACGATGACGCGCTTTATTTGGTCCCGGTCCGCCATGATAGGCGGTATTGCTCGATCCAGGTGAACGGCTACTGCAATCCCTTCAAGACGATCCGCGAACACGGCCATGGCGCCTTCGACAATATCGTTCAGGTCGGCCGGGACGGGCTTTGCGGTGGGAAAACGCGAGAACTGTGAAAATTCGTCTACGAGGGATTTTACGCTTTGAACTTCCTGCTGGATGGTTTGCGTGCATTCCTCGAGAACCGCCTGTGTTTCGGGCGTCAGCGGCAGCCGCGGCAGAAACCTGGCGATCCGGTCGGCACATAAGGAAATGGGAGTCAGCGGGTTCTTAATTTCGTGCGCGATGCGGCGAGCTACTTCCTGCCAGGCTGTCGCGCGTTGCGCGCGGAGCAGATCGCTCGTGTCTTCAAGCACCATCACGAAGCCGCGCTGCTGCTCGAGCGAAGCGGCGGTGACGGCCAGGTGCAGAACTGAAGATGACCTTTGCATATCGAGCTGGCAGGCTGCGGCCCCCGTCCGGCGGGCTCGCTTTAAGAGGTAGCGGATCTCGGCCAGGTCGTCGGATGCAAAAAGATCGGACAGGCGTTTGGCCGAAGCGACGGTCTCCTGAGAGAAGATCCCGGCCAGCGCACGGTTTACACGCTCAATCCGCTCGTCCGCCGAAACGGAAATAACTCCCGTCGGAATGCTTTCCAGAATGGCTTCTGTGAACCGGCGGCGCGCTTCGAGTTCGCGCGCATTGCCCTCCAGCTCATTTGTCATCTCGTTAAACGCGCGAACCAGTGTGGCCAGCTCATCGATCGCCTTCACGCGCACGCGATATGACAAATTGCCGCGCCGCACTTCCTGGGCCGCGCCGAGTAACGCCGAGATTGGCACGCTGATGTGCCGGGCAAGAAGTTGCGCAATCCATGCCGCGAAAAAAAGCACAAAAAGCGTCAGCAGGCAGATCATCAGGAAATATGTATCCTGGTAAAATTTCTTCCTCCCGCCGAGTTGCATCTGCTCGTCCATGAACCGCTGGATAGCGGTTTCCTTCTGTCTCGGATCGGCAGCCATCGCAGAAACCACTGCGATATGACCCAGCTTTTCGCCGCCATCCCTAACATCCGCTGTCGCTTGCACCATCGGCCCGGGAGGAGTTCCAAACGCCTGGTAAAGCAGAAGCGGCACACCGGTTTGGCGCTCCAGAATAACTTGACGAATCCCGTTGCTTTCACAAAGACTGCGAAAGAAAGCCGGATCCACTCTTCCGCTTTGAGCGACTTCCAAGGTTTGCGGCAAGAGGCTGATCCAATTGGCCGCAGCCTGGACGCGCCCCTCGGCCTCCTTTTTATAGGCGCTGTCGAGATCCTGCAAGTTCATTTCGATGCCGCGCGGAGGTTGCGTAAACCATTTCTCCAGCGTGCGATTTAGAACCATGTAGTTGAATAGCGCCGAAAAAAGCGTGGGGGCGAACGT
>DAISJE010000172.1:0-8510 GCA_036821665.1 Bryobacteraceae bacterium
TTGTTGATCTGAATCGTCTTCGACTGCGTTTTGCTGCCAAGGCGGTCGACGCCTAAATTGGACGTAACCCCGCTGAAATCCAGCTCCGGAACGCCATTGAACGGAAACTTTGGTCCAATCCCCTGCAGGCCGAGAGAGTTCGCGAATGCAGGACCGTTGAACGCATTGCTCGTTCCGGAATTATCGATGGTGAATCCAAAGCGGAATTCATTGACGAGAGCCGGATTAATGCTGAAAACATGAGACGCGACGAGGCTTCTGACCTGCTCATAATCCGTACTCGACGGAATGAGCAATTCTTGCGGTGAATTTTGATCGATGTTCTTCCACGTATAACGAACGAAAACCGATTGCCTGTTCCCAAAGTATTGGTCGCCGCGCACATCGAATTGATTGGAACTGTAATTATTCGACTCGTTCGTTACATAGTTGTTGCTCTGTTGAACCGTCGTGCTGCCAAAATTCGGTAGCGGATAGAGACTTAGGAATTTTTGGGCGATCGGGCTAATTTGGGACTGTGGTATGGTCTCGTTCGGATAGTCGATATTTGTTCCAGGCTCCTTTATGCTGTAGCCTTCCGCGCTGAAATCGCCATTGCGCATGGCCTGGGTCGGCACAGTATTCTGTATAGTCTCTCCACGGGGAAACTGGAAGCCTTCATAGGTTCCATAGAAGAAGCTCTTATTGCGGCCGTTGTAAAGATGAGGGATCACAACCGGTCCTCCGGCGGAGATGCCGAAATCGTTGCCGATTTTCTGTGGCTTGATTTCCGAACCGTAGGCAGTAGCATCCAATGCGCGATTTTGTTGATACCAGAACAACGCGCCGTGCAGCTCATTTGTGCCGCTTTTCGACACGGTCGTAATCTCTCCTGGCTGCCCGAATTCCGGCGCATTTCCGACCCCATCGACACGGATCTCGGCAATCGACTCGATCGACGGAAAAGCTTCGCGAAGCGGGCTGTTGCCGGTGACGTTCGTCGTCGAAATCCCATCGACCGAGGATTCGGATTGGGACGGCAGCCCGCCTTGAATGGAATAGCTTTCGCTCGTTCCTTTGCCGCTATCGCTCTGAACGCCCGGCAGCGCCGAGATTAGCTGATAAGGGCTGGTGCTGCCGTTCGCACGTGTATTCGCGGGCAAATCGAGCAACTTCCGGGTGTCAAAGCTGGACGCAATAGCCGATGTATCCGTCGTGATGACCCCGGCAGTGCTTTGAACTGTTACCGATTCGGTGGTCCGACCCAGGCTGAGAGTGACATCCACTCGCAACTCCTGCCGGGCAATCAATTGAAGCTGCGTGACAGTTTTCTTATCGAATCCCGGATGACTGACTTCGACACTGTAGTGAGCAGGTTTTTGATTGAGCACCTGGTAATTGCCATTGCCATTTGTCGTCGTATCCTGGCTAGTGCCTTCGTCGGTGTTGGTCACCCGCACGGAGGCGTTCGGAACCGTGGCGCCGGACTGATCTCGAACCGTGCCCAGAATCGTTCCAAGCGTTGACTGGGCCATAGACAAACAGGACGACAACAACAAACAACCTGTAATCTGCAGAATGCGTTTCAGCATTTCTGAGTCCTCCTTTTCGCGGAATCGCGATCGACACTCGTAAATTTCGGCTGGGTTGAGTTGCGAATCACCAGTCGGGTGGAGAAGCGAACACCGATCTGCTCAACCAGCGAACGGTGTTCGATTAAGTCGATGAGCAACCGCGTCCCCATGGCAAGCATGTCGTACCAGGGAATTTCCACGGCTGTCAGCGAGGGATTGGCAAAGGCCGTTTCCGGCGTGCCATCTATTGTGAATACGCTGATATCCTTTGGGACCTTGAGCTTGAGATCCGCCATGGCCTTCAGGCATCCAAGCGAAGCTCTGTCGCCCGTAACAATCAGAACCTCGGGACGGGGCGACAACTGTACGAGGCGGCGGGTACCGGTATACCCTCCTTCGGTATTCAGCTCAATTTCAGTAATCAGTTTGGAATTAACCGGCAATCCCGCAGCGGCATGCGCGCGGTTGAAACCTTCCTGATAGAGCCTATGGCTGGCATAACTCGTTTTGCCGATAAGAAAGCCGATGTGGCGGTAGCCGGAATGCAAGAGATTCTCGACGGCCGTGAAGGCAATCTTAAAATGATCCGGCCCGATGTAATTCAGGTTTGTTTCCGGCAGTAATCGGTTGACAACCAGAAAAGGAACGCCGTTCTCACGGAGAGGCCGGGAGTCGCGAATTTCATCCTTTGTCCGAAACAACAAGGCGCCCGCGAATTCGCGATGGGCGATCATGTCATCCTCGACCTTGGCTTTCGATTCCGGGTTATATGACCCCACCATTGCAGCGTAATTAAACCGGGTAGCGACATCGCTAATCGCGCTTAAGCCCTGCTCCGTAAAATTCGTGCGGACGCCCCATTGCTCTGCCTCAGCAGGCATTAGAAAACCGATCAGACGGCTCTCCCCGGCAATGCCACGCGATGCGCCTGGACGATAGTTGATTTTGCGAATCGCGCCGAGGACGCGCTCCCTGGTTCCTTCGTTGACGCCCCTCGCGCCGTTGAGCACCCGAGAGACCGTACTAGCTGAGACACCCACTTTCCGTGCCACCTGCTCCAAAGTGGTCTTTGCAAACATTGCAAGATTCTTGCAAAGACGATATCAACAGCAATGGCGCGTGTCAAGGAAAAAGCCGCTATTTGTCGACTTCCGGGTTGCAAGTGATCGGCAATTAACAATCGGCCGTTACAAGGTAGGCAGCTCTACATGAGAGGATGGAGCTACGAATGGGAGCAAGCGGTGAGACGATCAAAACGCGCAACATTGCCATCATTGCGCATGTTGATCACGGTAAGACCACATTAGTGGATGCGATGCTGCGGCAGAGCGGCATCTTCCGCGCGAATGAAGAAGTCGCCGAACGGGTGATGGATTCCAATGAACTGGAACGTGAGCGTGGCATAACGATTCTGGCGAAGACCACCGGCGTCCGCTATCACGGCACCAAGATAAACATCGTTGACACACCTGGCCACAGCGATTTCGGCGGCGAAGTGGAACGCGCGTTGAAAATTGTAGACGGAGTCATGTTGTTAGTGGATGCCAGCGAAGGACCGCTGCCGCAAACCCGCTACGTTCTGATGAAGGCCTTAGAGGCGAAACTCCCGCCCGTCCTGGTGATCAATAAAATCGACCGGCCGGATGCGAGGATACAGGAAGTCTTGAACGAAGTGTATGATCTCTTCATCGATTTGGACGCTACGGAAGATCAACTGGATTTTCCTGTTGTCTACACAAACGCGAAAGCCGGGATAGCCAAACTCAGTCCGGACGCGGAGGCCGGCAACCTGCAACCTCTATTTGAGACCATCCTCAAATACATACCGGCGCCGGGTGGGGATGCGGAGGGCGCGCTGCAATTGCTCGTCGCCAATCTTGATTACAGCGATTATCTGGGCCGTCTGGCGATTGGTCGCGTTTTCAACGGGACACTACGGCATGGTGACGAGGTCGGCATCGTTAAGCTGAATGGATCCGTACAGAAGACGCGCATTACGAAGCTCTATTCATTCGAAGGTCTGAAACGAGTAGATGAGGTCGTAGGCGCTCCGGGCGACGTGCTGGCGATCGCCGGCGTTGAGGGGATCACGATAGGGGAGACGATCACGAACGCGGAAGCCCCCAGGCCGCTTCCCAAAATTCAGATCGACGAGCCGACGATTGCGATGACATTCACAATCAATAATTCGCCCTTCGCCGGCCGCGAAGGTGAATTCGTGACATCGCGAAATCTGCGCGACAGATTGGACAAAGAACTGCTCACCAATGTATCCATTCGAGTGGAAGAGGCGGGCGGCCCCGACGCTTTCAAAGTCATGGGCCGGGGTGAGTTGCAATTGGCCATTCTGATCGAAATGATGCGCCGCGAGGGTTATGAACTACAAGTGGGAAAACCGGAAATTCTGACGCGCAAAACCGGCGGCGTATTGCAGGAGCCTCTTGAGCTGCTTGTGATCGATTGCCCGGAAGAGTTCATTGGTGTCGTTATCGAAAAGATGGGCAGCCGCAAAGGCAAAATGAGCAAGATGGTCAACCACGGCTCCGGCCGTGTGCGCCTGGAATTCCAGATACCTTCGCGCGGCCTGATCGGGCTCCGAAGCGAAATGCTTACCGATACCAAAGGGACCGCGATTATGAATTCCCTGTTCAGCGGCTACATCGAATGGCAGGGTGAGATTCCGATACGGCCGACGGGCTCGCTGGTCGCCGATCGGGCTGGTGTCGCGACCAGCTATGCAATTTTCAATCTGCAGGAGCGAGGAGTCATTTTTATATCTCCGGGCATCGAAGTCTATGAAGGAATGATTATCGGCGAAAACGCGCGTAACAGCGATCTCGACGTGAACATCGTCAAAGAGAAGAAGCTAACGAACATGCGCGCGTCCACCTCGGACGAGGCGATCCGTCTGGTCCCTCCTAAAATTTTGAACCTGGAACAGGCGATAGAGTTCGTTCGTGAGGATGAGTTCGTAGAGGTTACGCCGAAATCGATCCGGCTGCGCAAAAAAATTCTAAAAGCGAATCAGCGATGAGGTCTGTCGCTCAGCAGAAAGCGTTGCGGATTTCCGAAAGAGCCTGTAACCGCCTCCGCCGCCAGGTATCCGCTGCGTACAGCGCCTTCCATGGTAGCGGGCCATCCTGATCGCGTCCAGTCGCCGGCTAGGAACAGATTATCGATCGTAGTCGCATTGACAGGCCGCTGTTCTTCCAAACCTGGCGTCGCCGAGAATGTTGCTCGCAGTTCTTTAACGACATGGGCGCGCTCGAGCTTGGCATCCTGAACAAGCGGAAAGAATTCTCTCAGTTCTCGCAATGCGAGGGCAATAACATCAGCACGCGGCATGTCCGTCAGGCTACGCGAGGCACTTACGACCACCTGAATTTGCTTCCCTTCCGCCTTGTTGAACATCCATTGGATAGTGCGGTCTAGCAAGGTAGCGTGCGGCAGATCCGTAATGGGCCGATCGAACCATAGGTGGATACCTGTAATCGGAGAATGAGTAAACGATGAAAGGTCGAGTTCCAGCCCGGGAGCCAACGCGGAAATTCGTTCGAACGGTACGGCCAGGATATAAGCGTCTGCTATGAAAGAATCGCCGTTGACCAGCAGACCTTTCACATGCTTTCCTTCGATACGCACCTGCAGCACCGGCAACCGGTGTTTGATGGTCACATCCGGGTATTGGGACCAGACATTTTCAGAATAGAGTTGCGCGAGCGGAACACCGGGCACACCCATTTCATAAGCGTCAGCCCTGGCAAGAAAGCCGCTATAAAAGACATGTAATCCATGGAGAGCAGCCATGCGCTCCAAGTCCTCGTTTACTGCGCTGACCAGCACCTGACGCCAGAATCGCTCAATGGCTCGTGCGCTCTGTCGCTTTTCCCGGAGCCACTCGAGCATGCTGATCTGCGCCAGGTCACTCCGCTTACCAAATTCGTACTTCACGGCCAGAAGAGCGCTGGCAACGCCGAATTTGTCGGCTAAGGACAGGAATTTTAGTTTGGCAAAGGACTCCGCGAAGTGGAACGGCGCAGGTAAGACTCCTCGGCGCATGACAGACTTTCTGCCGCCTGGTTCGATCCAATAGAATTCGCGCGCGAACCGAATACGGTCTGCTACACCTAAACGCCTGTAGAAATCCTGCAGATTCGTGCAGCACCTGAGAAGCACATGCTGGCAATTATCAATCGTAGGACTGTTTTCATCGGCGGCATTCAACGTGTACGACGTGGCGCGGCCGCCGAGAAAAGGCCGGCTCTCAAAAAGAGTGACCCGATGATCGGACGACCCGAGCGCAACCGCAGCAGCCAAGCCCGCAAGACCACCGCCCACAATTGCAACGGAACGGTATTCCGGCAAGCTGCTATTTTCGCTCCGCCACCGCGGGTTGATGGGCGTACATCTCGATCATGTTCTCCATCAGCAAAAGGCCGCAGTCGCGCTCCAAGGTAAGGATCGATTCCGGATGAAATTGTACGGCCTCAACCGGCAGATCGCGGTGGCGAATGCCCATAATCACGCCGTCCTCCGACTCGGCGGTTATTTCGAGGCATCCGGGTAAGGTGTCACGGTTCGCATACAGCGAGTGGTAGCGGCCCACGCGGAAAGGCGACGGCAGGTTGTGGAACACGCCGCGGCCTTGATGAGTAACCAGCGAACCTTTTCCGTGCATCGGGTAGCCAAGCACATCAAGCGTGCCGCCAAAGGCCTCCACAATTCCTTGCAAACCGAGGCAAACACCAAACATGGGAATCCCGCGCCTGGCGATCTCGCGGCTCAATGCCGGAACGCCAAAATCGGCAGGACGCGCCGGGCCGGGTGAAATCAAAACGATATCGGGATGAGTCTTGTCAATCATCTCGAGTGCAACATTCGACCGGTAGGTGGAAACTTCAGCTCCGGTTTGCCGAGCGTAGTTCGCCAAGGTGTGAATGAAGCAGTCATCGTTATCGACCAGCAGAAGGCGGACTCCCTCGCCAACTTTTCTAGGACCGTGTTTCTCGCCGCTTGTAGAAACGGAAGGCCGCAGCGCGCGAAAGAAGGTAGTCGCTTTTAACCTGCACTCCTGGTCTTCCGAGCGCGGATCGGAATCGTACAGAAGGGTGGCGCCGGCGGGATAATGCGCCACACCGTTTTTCAAGTGAACCGTGCGAATGGTGATACCCGTGTTGATGTCCCCGTTGAGGCTGAGCATTCCGACGGCCCCCCCATACCAGCCGCGTGCCGTCTTCTCCAAATCCTCAATTGCCTGCGCAGCGGCTTTCTTCGGGGCGCCAATAATGGTTACGGCCCACATATGGGTGAGAAAAGCATCAAGCGAATCGAAACCGTCCATGAGCGTGCCGGTTACGTGATCGACGGTATGGAACAATCCGGCGTAGGATTCGATGAGCCGCCGGCCGATCACTCGAACCGAGCCCGGAACACAGACGCGCGATTTGTCATTCCGGTCCACATCGCTGCACATGGTGAGTTCGGACTCTTCTTTAGTCGAATTCAGCAACTCGCGAATACTTTCTGCGTCGCGTAGCGGATCACCCGAGCGTCTCGCTGTGCCGGCAATGGGGCACGTTTCCACGCGCTCACCCTCAACGCGGACAAACATCTCCGGTGAGGCACCAATCAGTTGCTCGTCGCCCATTTGCAAGATGAATTCATAGGGGCTCGGGCTGGATTTTTGGACGCGTCGAAACAATTCCGAGGGGCTGCCGCCGAAAGGCGCGCTGAAAGTCTGGCGAAGCACAACCTCGTAATAGTTGCCTTGGCGCATTCCTTCCCGAACTGTTTCGACTTTTGCCATGTACTCTTCGGGAGTGTGATCGGAAAGAATTTCCGCGGTGCCCGATGCGGCCTTGTTCGGGACGAGTTTGGACGCTGTGCGAGGAAGTCCGGCGGTCGTGCCCGTTTCGCCGGAAAAATCGTAGCGGAACCGCTCAATCACTTCCTTCTTGCGGTCCATAAAATAGATTTCGTCGCAAAGAAAGAGATGGAGATCCTTTTGCTCTTCACGGGGCAGACGAAGACGAATGGGATCGAATTTCAGCAGCAGGTCGTAGCCAAAAGCGCCTATTAAGGCCAGCCGTGAGTCATGGGGATGCCGAAATTCCTCAATCAGCGCACGGACAAGAGAAAACGGGGAGGGTTGTTTACTGCGTTCCTCTTCTGAGAAACGGTCCGCGAGCGGCTTGAGTTTTAGAGTAACCGATTCTTTCTCGCTCTCAGCACAATTCCAGTACGTGTCCCTTTCCAGCAAGGGGCGAAGCAGCTTAAGCAGCACTGTTCCACGTTGGTTTAAAGCTCGCAATACAAGCGCACGGCCCTTTCCCACAATTTCAAGCGGCGGTGCGACAATCGCGACATCCCAGCGCGAATATCGTTCCGGATATTCGTATCCAGAGGAAAGATATGCGCCGCGCTTTGTATCGAGCTGTTTTAGCACATATTGCAAGCCACGCGCATATGGAATTTTGGAACTGCTTCGAGCGACGGTAATTCCATGTGGGGTTGTGTATTGCAAAGCCATGAAAGCGGCTGGAACCTGTGATCTTAATAGTTAAGGATAACAGCCGAGAGAATAGGGCGGCCGCCCGCAAGGAATGGCAAGCACACACACAAATCGAGCATTAACAGGCGAGATCAAGACAGGATTCACACGCGTTCGATATCGGGTAGTGGCGCTCACAATGGCGCTCGCGGCAGTTACTTATCTGGATCGCGTCTGCATCTCAATCGTCGCGCCGGACATCATGCGCGATCTGCGCCTGAGCAGGATTCAGATGGGGTACGCCTTCAGTGCCTTCACCTTGGCTTACGCGATATTTGAGATCCCGACTGCCTGGTGGGCCGACCGTGTAGGTAGCCGCCGAGTCCTTACGCGGATTGTGCTGTGGTGGTCGACATTTACGATGGCGACTGCGGCTGCATACAATTACGCCCCTCTCTTGCTATTTC
>DAISJE010000173.1:0-8510 GCA_036821665.1 Bryobacteraceae bacterium
TGCAGGATCTGCTCGGATTGAATGTCGATTTCCGGCCGAAGTTCTCACGGCCTTTTTGCGACGGAGCGCCCAATGTTCTGGACGCGATCGCCGATTTTAACGAGGCGGTAAAAGCCGGAACCTTTCCTGCGCCGGAAGAGAGCTACTGATCGTGAAGGTTTCGAACACGGTAGCAGAATGGCTGGACCGGCGTCGCACTCTGGAGGGACGCAGCGTTGGCCTTGTTCCGACTATGGGAGCGCTGCATCGGGGACACGCCTCTCTGGTCGAACGCTGCCGCCGGGAAAACGAAATCGTGGTTGTCACGATCTTCGTCAATCCGACCCAGTTCAACGATCCGAAAGACCTGGAGCGATATCCGCGCACGCTTGAAGACGATTTGGCGATGCTAGCGGCACTTGGAACAGATGAAGTCTTTACGCCGAATGTAGCCGAATTGTATCCACACGGTTACCGCTTTCGAATAGAGGAGCAAGGGATCACAAATGTGATGGAGGGCGTCCGGCGCCCCGGATTTCTGCAAGGTGTGATGACGGTTGTTCTGAAACTCTTAAATCTTGTTCGCGCCGACCGGGCGTACTTCGGCGAGAAGGATTATCAGCAATTGAGAATCATCACCGATCTGGTCGAAGATTTTTTTATTCCGACCGAGATCATCGCCTGTCCAACTGTGCGCGAGGAATCGGGGTTAGCCGAAAGTTCGAGAAACCGACTGTTGTCCGCTGCGGGACGTCAGAAAGCGGCGGCTCTTTTTCGCGTGTTAACAACCGCCGCGACGCCCCGTGAAGCCGAATCGATCCTCCAAGCTTACGGCTTTTCCGTGGATTACGTTGAGGAGCACTGGGGGCGACGTTTTGCCGCCGCGTTTTTGGAAGGCGTGCGGTTAATCGATAATCTCGAGCGGCGAGGGCGGTTATTTGCTTAAATTCGCACCCTGAGCGCAGATGGCGTAATCTATCCTCACAGGTGGCCACGATGTCAAGATCGCTTCTTCTGTTCACTTTACCCGCCCTTTTGATCGGAGCGAGTTGTGCGTTCGCGAAATCAAAAGTAGAGTTTCCAGACCCGGCCATCGATGTGACCGGACCAGCCGCTCAAGGGCCTCAAACCGCTGTACTGGCGGGCGGGTGCTTCTGGGGCGTGGAAGGCGTTTTCGAGCGGATTAAGGGCGTTACGAACGTCGTTTCGGGATTTGCGGGAGGGGCGAAGTCGACCGCTCACTACGAAGAAGTGAGCACCGGGACGACGGGCCATGCCGAATCGGTCGAAATCACCTACGATCCGTCGCAAATTACGTATGGGCAGTTGCTGAAGGTCTTTTTTTCTGTCGTGCACGATCCGACGGAACTGAACCGGCAAGGTCCCGATACAGGAACTCAATACCGCTCGGCAATTTTTTATACCAACGATGAGCAGAAGAAAGTCGCTGAAGCCTATATCAAACAATTAGACGATGCCAAGGTATTCCGTCACGCGATTGTCACTCAGGTTGTTCCGCTGAAAGGCTTTTATGCAGCCGAGAAATATCATCAACATTTTCTGGATAGGAATATGACCTATCCGTACATTGTGTATAACGATCTGCCAAAGATAGCGGCCCTCAAAAAGTACTATCCGCAGCTTTGTAAGCGCTGACCGGCTCCAGACCGTTACTTTTTCTGGGGTAAATCTTGTTTGGCTTCGGTCGTCACGCTCTGGGTAAGGCCGGGCGCGGACCCAATCTCGAGGATCCGCACGACGCGAGGCGCACGATCATATTGACTCAATTTGCGCGCATCGCTCGAGAGATTTTTGAATTTTGCCTGGACCTCATAATCGATCGTAAAGCTCAGGCCATCAAAACTGTACCGGCCGTCTTTCTTCGTGAAGAACGTCTCCTTGTCGTGGGTCTTGGTATTGGTTAACGTAACCAACGCGCCTTGGAGCGGCGTGCCGGAGTCATCAACCACCTGACCGGTAACCGTTCGAGAGGTGGGCGCCTTTCCTTTTTTTTGGACAAGGGGTCGGTGATTATCCAGGAAAACATTTGGCGCATCGGCCGCATTGTGATCGGCCGTTTGCTGAGCGGACGCCGCAGCAGTTAACAACGCAAATATCGCTATCGCAAAGACCGGACGGTTCGAATACCTCATAAACCAGGGCTTCTTTGTATCGTAGCAATCGGCGGCCCGCGTCCGCATGCGCTACGATGCGTGATCATGTCCTTCGCCGGCGCCAGAATCCTCTCCTTCGAGAGCCGCCGCTCCAAAGAGATTGCAGACCTGATCCGAATTAGCGGTGGGGAGCCATTTGTCGCGCCCGCCCTGGTTGAGGTTCCGCTGGAGCATAACGAAGCTGCCTTCTCTTTTGCAAACCGGCTATATGCCGGTGAATTCGACATGATGGTGTTTCTGACGGGCGTGGGAGCGAGGCTTTTACAACGTGTTCTTGCCTCGCGCGAACCGGAAGAGCGCTTTCGCGAGGCTCTGCGGAAGATCACGACCGTGGTGCGCGGCCCAAAACCGGCAGCAGTGTTACGCGAATGGCAGGTCCCGATCACTGTCAATGTTCCCGAACCCAACACATGGCGTGAGTTACTGTCGGCCGTTGAACCGCGGCCTGAAAAATCCGTCGCTATCCAGGAGTATGGCCGGCCCAATCGAGAGTTGAAGGAAGGATTAGAACGGCAAGGCCGCAGTGTCACGACCGTTCCGGTGTATCAATGGCGGCTCCCGGAGGATACGGGTCCGCTCGAACAGGCCCTCAATGAACTGCTGGCCGGCAGTTTCCAGGCTGTGCTCTTCACTACCGGTGTGCAGCTTGAGCATTTTCTCGATTTCGCAGCTCAGAGGAAGCAGCGCGAGAGGGCAATAGAAAGCCTGCGCCGGTTGTTCGTCGCTTCGATCGGCCCTACCTGCAGCGAATCGCTGAGAGAATGCGGGCTAACACCTACCCTCGAGCCCAGCCATCCGAAGATGGGAATTTTAGTTCGGGAGGCAGCCGCAAAATTTGCAGAACAGAAACGGAGCCGCTAAATATGTTTCTAACAGGCGTGAAGCGGTTATCTCTTGTTTGCACGCTAAGTTTAACTGTTCTGTGCTGCGCGCCATTTCTCTCTGCGCAGAACAGCCAGTCCGAAGAGACGATCACCATTGACGCAAACGCTCCTACGCATCCGTTTCCGCATTTCTGGGAACAGATGTTTGGCTCTGGCCGCGCCGTGCTCAGCTTGCGCCAAGATTACCGCTCCGACCTCCGCAAGGTGAAAGAAGCCACCGGTTTCGAGTACATCCGTTTTCACGCGATTCTGGATGACGATATTGGAGTTTACGATGAGGATCGCGACGGAAAACCGGTCTATAACTTCTCCTATGTCGACCAGATCTATGACGGCCTTCTTGAAAACGGTGTCAGGCCGTTCGTCGAGCTTAGCTTTATGCCGCGCAAGCTCGCCGCTAATCTTGCACCGCATCCTTTTTGGTACAAGCCGTTCCCATCTCCGCCAAACGATCCGGCGAAATGGACCGCGCTCATTCGAGCATTTGTAACGCACCTGATCGATCGTTACGGAAAACATGAAGTCGAGCACTGGTATTTCGAAGTCTGGAACGAACCGAACATCGATTTCTGGGATGGCATTCCCAAGCAACAAACATATTTCGCGCTTTATGATGAAACTGCAAAGGCCATTAAAGACATAGATTCAAACCTGCGGGTGGGCGGCCCGGCGACAGCCCAAGCCGCCTGGGTGGATGCTTTCATCGCCCATTGCACGCAAAATCACATCCCCTTCGATTTCGTTTCAACGCACGTTTACGGCAACGACACATCGCAGGATGTGTTCGGCCGGAGCGAGCAGATTGCACGCCGCGATATGGTTGCACGGGCTGCGAAAAAAGTGTTCGATCAAGTGAAAGCTTCAGCGGCGCCCAACACGCCGATTATCTGGTCCGAGTACAACGCGACTTATATGAACCAGGTGGATGTAACGGATAGCGCCTTCATGGGTCCGTGGCTCGCGAACAATATTCGCGAGAGCGATGGCCTCACGACCATGATGTCCTATTGGTGCTTTTCAGACGTTTTCGAAGAGCAGGGCGTGGTGAAAACGCCGTTTTACGGAGGCTACGGCCTCATTGCGGAACGCGGCATTCCCAAAGCGGCTTTCAATGCGTTCGAACTAATGCACCGTTTGGGCAATCGCCGTGTTTCCGTCGATTCGGAAAACGCGCTGGTTACCGAGCGGCCGGACGGTAGCTTTGTCATCGCGCTCTGGAATTACGCCGAGCCGGGAGAATCCGTTCCGCAGAAAACCTTCCATCTGGAATTCAAAGGCTCGCATCCCAAACAGTACCGGATGCAGGTCGTCGCTCCCGGAAACGGCTCAGTGCTGGAGGCCTGGAAGCAAATGGGAAGTCCTGCCTATCCGCTGGTGAGCCAGATTCAGGAACTGGTGAAGAAATCGCACATGATGGCTCCGCAGACCATCCCGATTGAGCAGCCCATCATCCTGGGCCCGCAAACATTAGCGGTTCTCGAAATTGGGAAGTAGGGCCCAGCTTGGCTCGAAGCCGGACCACTTGGCCAATCACTAAAACCGCTGGGCTTTGGACTTCAACCAAGCCTGCGGCAACTTGGCCGAGCGTGCTTTCGACGATTGCTTCCTCCGGCAGGGTCCCGCGCTCGACAAAGGCGACCGGCTGATCGGGATCTCGTCCGGCGGAAATCAGCGCTTGCGCAATAAATTCCCGGTTATTTACGCCCATCAGAACAACCAGGGTGTCCACGCCGGCGTATTTGCTCCATTGCTCGGTCCGGCCCTCGCGGCAGTGGGCGGTTACCACTGCAAAGCTTTGCGCAATGCCTCGGAAAGTCAAAGGAATGCCTGCCAGGCCGGGTACAGCAACGGCCGAACTGATACCTGGCACCAATTCGACTTCAACGCCATGCTCGACTGCCAGCGCCCATTCTTCCGCGCCACGGCCGAAGACCAGTGGATCGCCACCTTTCAGCCGGCCGACCGTTCTGCCCGCCAGGGCGTGATGCCGGATCAGATCAAAGATCTTGTCCTGGGTGTGATCCTGCTCGCCTTCGTGCTTGCCAACATAAATCAACTCGACATCCGAACGGGCCAGATGTAACACGTCCTTGCTGACCAGCCGGTCATAAAGAATGACATCGCACTCGGAGAGGACGCGGGCAGCCTTCACGGTCAGGAGTTCGGGGTCGCCCGGGCCGGCTCCAATTAGATACAGTTTGCCTTTGTTGGTTCCGGTTGGCAAAGACATCGCCCTAACTTCAGATTAGCGGGCCGGCGGTTTCTCTCGTATGAGATCGCTGACGACCTCGAATTTATAGCCGAGATCTTTCAGAACAGGAACGATCTTTCGAACGGCAAGGAGAGTCTGGCTGGTATCGGGGTCGGACTGCACCCCACGCCCATCGTGCAGACAGATGATCCCGCCGGGAAAGGAGCGCGCCAGGACATAATCGGCGATACGCGCCGCTGGCCATCGCCAGTCGTACCCGATGACCGTCCAGAGCACTCCCAGAAGCGAGAGCTTGTGTTGCACGGCTCGCAGGCCGGGCCAGCGGAACCCATAAGGCGGCCGGAACAGCATCGGTGCGATACCCGTCTCTAAGTGAATGATTTTCTGGGCTTCACTGATCTCCCGATCGATAAATTCCGGTGACCGGAAGGCGAGGCAGGGATGTGAAAACGTGTGGTTTCCAATCTCATGGCCTGCGGCTACAACCCGACCGGCAATGTGAGGGAAGCGACGGACGTTTATGCCGCACTGAAAGAACGTAGCCATCGCGCGCTCTGATTCAAGGTAGTCCAAAAGCGCCAATGTCCCTTCACTGGGCCCGTCATCGAAAGTCAACGCAATGGATCTTCTGCCACGGTAACCCCGATGTACAGACGGTCCAAAAAGCTGTGAACTCTTAGATACGCTTCCATATGCAGTGGCCGCGGAAACGCCGCCTAACATGGCTCCCGCCGTAAATCCCGCTACCGTCAATGCGCGCATTCAGCTCAGCCTAACACTCTGAAAACATTCTCCGCGATTGCTAATTATGGGCCTTATCGCGCGGCGGAGCCGACGCATGGAAATCTACACGCACACGTTCCGTGTATAGCCCAAGCAAGTTCTCTACACGATCGCGATAGGGTGATTTTACAATAAATCCGACGTGGTGTCTGCGGTCCATGCGCCAAACCAGCTCCGGATCTTGAAAAGCTGAGGTATCGGGCCATTCCTGGCGAGCCAGGGAGACGAGGAGACCGGCATAGTCGCCGCGGTCAATCGGTGGTGCGTACTCGGTCCCGAGGGCAGCCGCCAGCTCGACTTTGGCCCATTCCGCCCACAAATTGATGCCAGTTGCAGCTTCGATGAGATCCGAGATGTGGGCTCCGCCGACGCGAGCCGCGGTCTCAAGAAAATAGTACTCGCCGGTTTCGCGAGCACGAATGAACTCGGTATGCGAAACACCGTCCATTAACTGAAAGGCTTTCAGGACACGCTTGTTCATGTCCTTCAGCTCGCGATCCGGTTCCGACCCGCGCTCCAGGATGCTGGTGGTGAAAATGCCGCCCGAAGTAACCTCCAGCGGCGGCGTTCCGTACGCGCTTGCTATCGCGTATACCATTTCGCCACGATGCCAAATAGAATCGACGTGGAAAATGTCGCCTGGGATAAAGCGTTCGAGGACGAAGAAGGATTGCTGATCTCCGATGCTATGAATCCGGCGCCAAACATCCTCGCGTCCGGAAAACTTTTTGATTCCGATAGCGCCGGCCATCAGCCGTGGCTTCAGCAGCCAGGGCGGTGGGATTGTGTCTACAAATTCGGTAATCTTTTCGTAATTGAAAGCCGCAGCGAATTCAGGTACACGGATCCCGTTTTCGGCCGCTCGCATTCGCATCGCCAGCTTGTCGCGGAAGAACCGTGTTGCGGTTTCTCCAAGCCCGGGAAGGCGCAGGTGTTCGCGCAACATCGCCGCTTTTTCCAAATCAAAATCATCCAGCGGAACGATGCGGTCTATCTGCGTTGTCCTTGCCAGATGGCTGACTGCCAGAAGCATGTGCTGGAGATTCCATTCATGCTCCTCGTCGGGCATGTAGAAGATATCGTCGAGGCTCTCACGCGGCCAATTTGCCGTATTCTTAAGACTGAGCGAAGTAAGAAGAAAAACCCGGCAGCCCTGGCGTTTGGCTTCTTCCAAAAAGCGATGGCCTTTGTCGTAACTGGCCAGGCACAACAACGTCAAAGGCGGCAGCATAACCTGTCTTTATTACTTTAAACTTTGTAACTTCAACGCATTGCGCGGCGAAAACAGTTTGTAGATGCAGAAGCTGAAACTCAAACACTTGCTTGCGGTTCGTTGGTTCCATTGGATCAACTTCCCGCTGTTATTTCTTATGATCTGGAGCGGCATCCTGATCTACTGGGCATTCCCGATCTATAGCCTCGGACCGCTGCACTTCTTTCCCAAGTGGTTCTATTCCGCGTTCAACATCCCTCAACGGCTCGCCGAAGGTATGGCTCTGCATTTCTTTTTCATGTGGTTTTTCGTAATCAACGGAATTGCGTACGTAGTGTATACCGCGGTTTCAGGCGAATGGCGTTTACTGGTACCACGATCATGGTCGGCTTTTCGCGATGCGTGGCACGTAATTTTGCACGACCTGCATATCCGAAAGCAATTGCCCGCGCAGGATAAATACAACGCGGCACAGCAAATTACATACACCGCCATTATCGTCATGGGGGCGCTCTCGGTTTTAAGCGGCCTGGCAATCTATAAGCCGGCGCAACTTTCCTGGTTAGCATTGTTGTTCGGCGGTTATCAAGGTGCGCGCTGCGTCCATTTTGTTCTAGCCGCTGGATACGTCTTATTTTTCGTGGTGCACGTAGTGCAGGTAGCGTTCGCCGGATGGAATAATTTCCGAAGCATGGTGATCGGCTACGAGGCGGTGGGTGAACATGACTGAACGGCACCGCGAAATTACGTTATCCGATAAGGACGCCAAACGTGAGCTGAGCCGGTTAACACGGCGCGGCTTTCTGGTGGCAGGCGTTGCCGCAATTGGCGGATTCGGCGCATACGAGTGGATCACAAAGGCGCCGCAAGTAAATAATGCGCCATGGCCGCAGCGCAAAGTGCTGGACCTGAACGGCAAGATCTCTCACGCCTATTTGAGCGACTCACATCTGATGCCGGAGTATCCGGAGAGCCAGGTTGGTCCCATCAAGGTCAATGGCGACATCGGAATCAAGGCTGATTTCGATGTGAAGCGCTGGCGCCTTCAGGTGGCGAATGGCGGCGAAGAGTCGGGGCCGATGTTCAGCTTAGGCATGGCCGATATCGCGGCGCTTCCCAAAGTTCATATGACCACCCGGTTCTGTTGTATTGAGGGCTGGAGCGTAATTCAATCCTGGGGTGGAGCACGGCTTTCCGATTTCACCAGGAAGTATTTTCCTCCGGGACAAAAGCTTCCGCCGTATGTTTATATGGCGACATCCGGC
>DAISJE010000174.1:0-8432 GCA_036821665.1 Bryobacteraceae bacterium
AGGAAGTCGGCATGGGCTACCGCTTGAACCGAAAACAATTGCTGAAATTCGATTTGGATTGGACCAATATTCAGTCATGGTCCGCCGATCGGGAGTTCTGGCCCGGCATGCATGTGTATGGCGTGCAGCTTCAGCTTGTTACTAGTCTGGAAGGACTCTCCAGGACATTTCGGTAGTGCGCCCGTGCGTATGCTCGTGTCCCCGTTAGATAGCATGCGGTAGCGTGGCGCGGATCGTTCTCAATACGTTTGGATCTTTCGGCGACCTGCATCCCTATCTCGCAATCGGGATCGAACTCCGGAGGCGAGGTCATTCCGTCCTGATCGCAACTTCGGAAGTTTATCGCGTGAAGATTGAGGCGGAAGACGTTGCATTCGCTCCGGTCCGCCCGGACGTCGCGGAGCTACTCGAACGTCCTGATCTTCTCGAAAAACTCTGGAATCCAACGCACGGAACCGAATACCTGATTCGCGATTACCTGATGCCGCAGGTGGACCAAAGTTATGAGGACCTTCTTAATGCATGTGCCCGGGCTGACCTGCTGATTACTCATTTCGCAGCCTATGCGGGACCAACCGTTGCAGAGGTTTTAAATCTGCAATGGTTATCCGTTGCTCTCCAGCCGTCCATCTTCTTATCTGTTGACGATCCGCCCGTATTGCCGCCGCTTTGGCTTAAACATCTCTACCATCTCGGACGTTCTGTAACAGCGGCAATCTTCGCGCTTGGCAAGCTCCGGGTGAAAAGCTGGGCAAAACCGTTGCTAGAACTTCGGCAAAAACTCGGCCTATCAGCTTCGGCCAATCCGGTTTTTGATGCTCAGTATTCGCCATTCGGCTCGCTCGCGCTTTTTTCCCGGCACTTTGCTCGCCCGCAACGCGATTGGCCTCCGAATGTGAAGATGTGCGGGTTTGTCTTTTACGATCGCCGTGGCGAAGGCTTCGGTTCAGCAGGCGCAACAGACGATCTCATGCGCTTTCTTGATAACGGCCCGGCGCCCATCGTTTTCACTTTAGGATCCTCGGCGGTCATGCACCCCGGCGCGTTCTATCGCGAAAGCCTCGCGGCCGCTCGGCATCTCGGCATGCGTGCCGTTTTGTTAGTAGGCGCCAATGGACGCGATACATTACCACGCGAATTACCGCCAACTGTTTTTGTTACAGAATACGCACCTTATTCGGAGCTTTTGCCGCGCGCGGCTTTGACCGTACACCACGGCGGCATCGGCACTACCGCTCAGGCGCTGCGCGCCGGCAAACCCATGATTGTGGTCCCGTGGTCGCACGACCAGCCGGATAATGCCAGTCGCTTGGGTAAGCTTGGCGTGTCGCGGACAATTTCGCGATCGCGTTACACTGCCCAGATCGTAGAGAGTGAAATTGGCCGCCTGTTGCAGGATTCGGGCGTACGGCACCGTGCCGCCCAACTCGGCGCATACATCGCCGCCGAAAATGGATTGCAGACCGCGTGCGATGCTATTGAAGCAGCACTGCGCTGAGTATTAAAACATAAGCTTCAAAGCCAATTGAATCTGTCGCGCCGACGTAGTGCCGTCCGGCTGCGTGAGCGTAGACAACGCCTGTCCGAATGTTCCCGGAGATGCCAGCGTATCCCCCGATTCTCCAGGTTGCCCGAACTGAATACGATTGAACACGTTGTAGCATTCGGCGCGGAACTGCAAATTGATCCGTTCCGTAATGCTTGTATTCTTCGCCAGGTTCAAATCGGTATCGTAGTATCGCGGGCCGGTGAACGTATTGCGGCCAAGAGTTCCAGGTCTGCCGAACGGCTGAACGTCGAAGGCGGTAATTGGCGGTCCCACTTGAGTGCGCGGAGATCCGGCGGGAATGGAAGGATCTCCTACAAGGTCCGGTCGATTGCTGAGGCCGGTGTATTCGGAGTCACGGCTGCTGTAAATATCGAATGGAGAGCCGCTCTGGAATGTCGATAGGCCGGATAACTCCCAGCCACCGAAAACGCGCGCAGCGAATCCGTGATTGAAATGGGCGTGGCCCGATCCAAACGGCAGTTGAAAAATGTAATTGAGAATGAGCCGGTGCCGCAGGTCGTAATCGGAAGTGCCACGCTCTTCGTGCAGATTAAATGAATTTCGCGCGATGTTGCGGTTCCCGGCGGTCGCTACCAGTGGGTCGGCTGCATCGTCGATGGCGTGGGACCAGGTATAAGCCGCCTGAAATTGCACGCCATGGCCGAATCGTTTGTTGAAGGTTGTTTGCAAGCCGTTGTAAGTGCCATTTCCGACCGAGCGGATGACAACGGGCTCATCAAACGCAAGGTTCCCCGTGACCTGAGGCAGGCCCGCAAATGGCCCAAACCGCAGCGCACCTCCGGAAACATCGGGCGACAACGAACCATCTGCGTGTGCGGCGGCAACCAGCCAGGGCAATGGCGGATTTCCGTCGACCGATCGAAAGAGGCGGTGCGTACCGGAGCCGACGTAGTTCACTTCCACGGTCATGCCGTTCCCCAACTGGCGCTGGATGCCGACGTTCCAAGCCTGGGTGTAGGGAGTTTTTAGATTCGGATCAAGAATGGAGATGCCTGTCAGAAGGCTGTCATCCGGCACGCTAGCCGAGGGCGCGGGTTGCGTGGCAGGCGGGGTTAATCCACCGAGCGTTACGAGTGGGCCTTGGCCTTGTGAAAAAGGATTGTTCGGCAAATTCTGCACGCCCGCAACAAAAGGCGGATTGCCTTTCAAATTTGTGAACAGGTTGCCAAATAGCCGGTCGTGGAAAATTCCGTACCCCAAGCGAACGGATGTTTTGCCGTCGTGGAAAGGATCCCATGCGAGTCCGGCGCGCGGCTCGATATCGGAGGGATCGCTATAGTAAAGCGGCAACCCGGTCCCCGGTCCAACTCGCTGGAAGGTGATAGGCGGCGGACCCCATGCTTGTTCGTACAGGAGATTCGAAAGGTTCCCGTCTCGCTCGAACGGGATGCCGTAGTACTGGTATCGCGCACCGATTTCGAGTGTGAGGTTAGAACGAACTTTCCACTGGTCCTGGATGAAGAACCCGTACTCGTGCTGCACAAACCGGCGAAAATCCGTTGCATTGCGGATACCCGCTGCATTGAAGAACTGCGTTTGCGATTGGACCCCCGGGACGCCGAGCAACGCGGCGGCCAGCGTCTGAATTACCTGATCATTTGCGCACGCGCCGGCACAATTCACAATTGGAATTCCGAAATTGCCGAAGGCTGTGAAATCCACGACTGGTCTGGCGCCAAAAGCGTCGTACCCGTTGTCGTAAACGTAGCGGAATTCACCGCCTACTTTAATGTTGTGCTGGCCGGTAACCCAGGACAGATGATCTACATAGGTCCAGGTTCCCGCACGCCGGAACTGCCCGTTGCTGTCCCCCAAAGCGGTACAGCCAAAGTCAGCGATGGTTGGAACATTCGTCGAGGTGTTGAAGCTGTAGTCGGTTCCGAAGCCGAATGGATCAAGCGCTCCGTTCTGATCGATGATGTTGTGGCCGTTACAGGTGAAGAGATCGTCAGCCCGGTTCACACCGAAGCGAAGTTCGTTTACCAGATCCGGCCGGAACGCAGCGATAAAGTTGAAAGCTCCGTTCTGGCTCTGCTGGCTCGTGGCAACGCCGCCCACGCCCGGAAAAATTTCATCCAAAGAGTTGCCGTTGGTTAAGCCATTATAAATGTAACGCGCATTCACCGAGTACTTTTCGGTGAAATGATGATCCAGCCGAAACGTCACGTTCGCGCTGTCTTGCGGAGTCGCAGTTGGGAAGAAATAAGTACCGCGTATGCTGTCCACCGCCGGTCCGTTCGGATTGGGATAAAGCGCCAGAACCTTCTGCATCGTGGGATCAAGCGGCAATCCTAGAGCGTTGTTCGGCGAAGCCGGGCTGGCGAGGTTGATTGGCTGTCCGTTGTAATTGAAGATGCCGGATTTAAACGCCGGAGTAGGGACGGTAGAGGCATTGGTCAGCGTAGTCCGAAAGCGGTCCCACTCGGTATTCACAAAAAAGAACGTTTTGTCCCGTTTGATCGGGCCGCCCAATGAAAATCCAAACTGGTTGCGGACGAATGGGTTCTGAGGGTCGGGCGTCGGATTGAAATAATCGCGTGCAGCGAGTGCATTCACGCGATTGAACTCGTACGCATCCCCGTGAAACTGGTTCGATCCGCTGCGAGTCACAATATCCACAATCGCTCCTGAATTGCGCCCGAACTCGGGGAGAAAATTGTTCGTGATCACGCGAAACTCCTGGGTCGAATCCGGATTGATGCTACTGATTCCTCCAGGTATGCCGGGAACCGATGCATCATTGTTATCGACGCCATCAAGCAGGAAATTATTGTTCCGCTCCCGCTGCCCGTTAACCGAGAACCCGCCTAGCGAACTGCTGGTCTGTAATGTGCCAGGCGACAACAGAACCAGGGAATAGGGGTCGCGCGTGATGAGCGGCAGATCGACGATGCGCCTCTCATCAACTACATTGCTAAGTTGCGCGTCTTCCAGGTTGATGGCGGGTACGCTCGATCCTGCCACCTCGACGGCTTGTGTCAAAGCGCCGACCGTAAGCGTTCCGTTTAGAGTAAGGTTCTGTGCGACCGTAATCTGAACGCTTTGGAAGTGGAGCGTTGAGAAACCCTGCTTTTCAACGCTTACGTCGTATTGGCCGATCGAGATATTCGGAATCGAGTACGTTCCAGAGTTGTCGGTTGTGGCTGTGCGCGTTGTGCCTGTGGCGATATTCTTCGCGCTGACCGTGGCGTCAGGCACGCCAGCATTTGTGGAATCGATAATCGTCCCGGAAATACTAGCGGTTTGAGCGTGTACGGCCAAGGCCGTAAAAAATACGGTCCCTAAAAGACACAAAACCTTACATAAATTCCGGATAAAGATGTGCATTGACCGACCCCTGCTTGAGAAAACGTGCTTATCGCCATTGATAGCACATTTCGCAGCGCAGGAATTTACGGCACTCTCGCCGGCATCCGCGTAAATCTATTCGATTTCGCAAATCATGCCTGAATGCTGAGATTTCCTCCGCGTTCCAGGCTTGGCAGCCGGGCGTCACGAGACGTGTGGAGTGGACCGGGAGCCCTTAAATTTTTATCATTTGTGAGGAGCGATGTGACGGATGATACAAAGCTGATACGTTCAATTTGTGCCGGGTACGAAGTCGCGGAACACAATAACTTTTGCCGCCGTGCCTCCAATAGAAGACAAGCGAATTTGTCTCGCGCCTCGCGGCAACCTTCTTGAGCGTTGCGGATTCGAACATTAGCTTCTTGAATCTGGGACAGATTTATACCGTCGGCATCCTGCAAATGCAGCAATTCCTCAGTGGCTTCCATAAATGAGCGAAAAGCGTGCCGGTAATTTTGCTGGAATTTTTGCACCAGGCTCTCGTCAATAGCTGCGGTAAAGCCCATATAAATGTCAACGCACGTGGAGGGCGTTAGGATCCAAAGAAAATGTGAAGCTAATCTTCGTATCCGTTAAGACGTGTAAAGGAAAAACAGGTTAGCCGCTCACCGTTTTTTTCTCACCAGCCGGCGGGCTTTCCGCACGACCCCTGGATCCGCCACGAACGCTTCATTTACCAGCCCCTCTTGCTGATCGTGGTGAACCTTGTGCGCGCCGGGTGCAGGGCTTGCCGCTGTAGGCCGGCCTACATAGCGAAGCTGCCTCTTTATCGGCCCGCTGCTTTCGTTTGGATTGATGATGGACTGCATCTGCTCTTCCACGAAATACCACGCACCCATGTTTTCCGGCTCTTCTTGCACCCAGAACAATTCGGCGCTGTCCGAATACCGGCGCAGAATATCGGTGAGGCGCTGTAGCGGGAAGGGGTAGAGTTGCTCTAACCGCACAATCGCCACATCGTTCCGGCTAAGCTCTTCGCGTTTGTTAACCAGATCGTAATACACCTTGCCGGAGCACAATAGAATCCTGCGAATGTGATTGCCGATATACTGCGAATCGCCGATTACCTCCTGAAACGCCCCGCTGGTCAGTTCTTCCAGCCGCGACGCCGCCTTTGGATAACGCAGCAGGAACTTCGGTGTAAAAACAATCAACGGCTTGCGTATTCCGCGCCGGTCCGCACCCCCATACATCTGCCTTCGCAAAAGATGGAAGTACTGGGCGGGTGAGGTGCAATTGCAGACCTGGATATTATTTTCGGCGCAGAGCTGCAGAAAACGCTCGATACGCGCGCTGGAGTGCTCGGGGCCCTGGCCTTCCAGGCCGTGCGGCAGCAGCAGCACCAGCCCGCTTGGCTGATTCCACTTCACTTCGGCCGATACGACGAACTGATCGATGATAATTTGCGCGCCATTGGAGAAATCTCCAAACTGCGCCTCCCACATCACCAGCGTGAGCGGGTCCGCAACGCTGTAGCCGAACTCAAACCCCATCGCAGCGAATTCGCTCAACAGGCTGTCAATGACTTCGAATTTGGCTTGCTTCGGATCGAGATGCTTCAGCGGGATGTAGCCTTCGCCCGTTTCATAATCGCTAAACTCCAAATGACGCTGCGTGAATGTGCCGCGCGAAACGTCCTCGCCGCTCAGCCGGACCGGGGTGCCTTCCAGCACAAGACTTCCAAACGCGAGCATTTCCGCGAAGCCCCAATCGATAGGCGCTCCCTTTAAAGCCTCGCGCCGCTTATCGAGCAGCGATTTCAATTTTGGATGCAGACGGAATTCTTCGGGAAGTACCGTGCATTTCTCGATGACTTTTGCCAGCGTGCTGTACTCGGCCGCGGTCGAAGGAATCGGTTGCGCAATCTCGTCTGCCGGCACCTCGGCAAACTCTTCGGTGACGAACTGCTCGCGATGCTTCTTCGCCTCGTCGTATGTCTGGTTCAGCCGGTTATGCACCTGCGCACGAAGATTATCTACGTAGTCCTGCGTGATGAATTTTTCGCGGACTAACCGCTCGGAATATTGGGTAGCCACGCTCGGCGTGTTCTTGATTTTGCGGTACATCACCGGTTGCGTATAGCTTGGGTCGTCCGCTTCGTTATGCCCGTGCCTTCGGTAGCCGATGACATCGACAACCACGTCGCGCTTGAATCGCTGCCGGTATTCATGCGCGATCTGCGCGACGCGAATGCATGCTTCCGGGTCGTCGCCGTTGACATGAAAAATCGGCGCTTGTACGGAAAGTGCTACATCCGTGCTGTAGACGCTTGACCGGCCCTCCAGCGGATTGGTTGTAAAGCCAATCTGATTATTCGTTATGACGTGAACGGTGCCACCCGTTTTGTAGCCTTCCAGTTGGGAAAGTTGCAGGACTTCTGCAACCACTCCCTGACCGGCAAAAGCCGCATCGCCGTGGATCAGTATTGGAATGACACGCTCGCGTTTTGTATCGCCAATGCGGTCCTGCTTGGGGCGAACCAGGCCTTCCACAACCGGGTCCACCGCCTCCAGATGGCTGGGATTGAATGCGACCGAAACCAGAATCTCTTTCCCTTGCGTGGATCTGTGAATACCGCTCGCGCCGAGATGATATTTCACATCACCTGATCCTTGCACGCTCTCCGGATCGGGCTCTCCTTCAAACTCGGAAAACACTTGCGCCATCGATTTTCCGACGATATTCGCAAGAACGTTCAGGCGTCCGCGATGCGCCATGCCGATCACTACTTCGTGCCCATTCTCGTTTGCGGCGCGTTCCAGAATTTCGTCCAGTACGACGATGGTGCTTTCCAGTCCTTCTAATCCGAAGCGCTTTTGCCCGACAAAGCGGGTTTGCAGAAAATGTTCAAACTCTTCGGCCTGGATCAGACGGTTCAGAATGCGATGCCGAACGGCTTCCTCCAGGCTCCATAGGTTCATGGTGGCTTCCATCCGGTCCTGGATCCACTGCTTCTGCTCCGGGTCCTGAATGTGCATGTATTCGATTCCGATTGAGCCGCAATACGTCGCGCGCAGCCGGTCGAGAATCTCCCGCAGGGTCTCGTACGGCTGCATATAGGTTCCAATCGCTCCGCTCGGCGCTTTCACGGTACCGGCGAGGAACGGGCGGTCGAAATCCCAAACGGTTAATCCATAAGAAGCGGGATCGAGTTCGGGGTGATAGCCGGGTTCGCTGCCTAGCGGATTCGTGTTGGCAATCAGGTGGCCGCGAATACGATAGGAGCTGATAAGCCGTATGACCGCGGCTTCCTTGGCGACATCGGTATTGACCGAACCCAAACGGGAAGGCAGAATCTGTTGATCCGTCTGCCAGCGCAGAGGCATGTACGGGATTTTCAGATCGCGAAAAACGCCGTCGTAAAAACCATCCTCTCCAAGCAACAGTTGCTGCAGCTTCGCTAAAAAGGCGCCCGATTCGGCACCTTGAATAATGCGGTGATCGTACGTGCAGGTGATCATCAACACTTTACTGATGCCGAGCAGCGCGCGAGTTTCTTCGCTGGATGCCGCGA
>DAISJE010000175.1:0-8408 GCA_036821665.1 Bryobacteraceae bacterium
CGAACTCGTTCTGAAACTCCATCTTTGCTGCGTCGGCAAGCACAAACGAGAGCGCCGGATAGCTGCGGCGCGCTTGTCCGATCATCTCGGGAGATGAATCGATGCCCACCACCTCGGCGCCACTTCGGGCAATCTTTTCTGTCAGATTTCCAGTACCGCAACCAAGGTCCAGAATGCGTTCCCCGGGCCTCGGATCCAGCAGCTTTACAACATCCTGCCCGTACTGCCAGACGAAGGAGTGTTTCGCTTCGTAGAGCTCCGGGTCCCAGTCCGTTGTCCTTTTCAAAGTTCGAGTTTCCCCCGGTAACTCATATCTTTTAATCGGAATCGCTTCTGAACGGTCAAGGCGCCAAAACGCGTTGTGAACGTCGCTTCTTTGTCGTCTATCGTGAGCGGCTCCGCCCTCGAAAAGAACACATACAGAGTCCCCGAGCTTCCGTCGAGTTTGGCATCGTCCGGAGAGATCGCACCTTTCCCTTTCGGGATCAAGCGGGATGCAGCCATAAGCCCCTCGAGCATCTCCTCGGGATTTCGGGCATCGATCGTATCGTCGCTCCGCGATTGCGATGCAGTCCGCCCAACCGACCTGTAGCGGCCGGCAGGCACCAGCCCGATGATGCTGATGATGTAATCTTTCGCCGCGCGTTCAGCAACGGGGGAACTCTGAACGTCCTTACCTGCGCGACTCAGCGCCTCCCGAACGGGTAACGCGCTATCCCAACGAACGAGTACATTGAGAGTAGGATCTGGGCCTCTACTTCGACCGACTCCTCCGTCCCACCGCACACCCGAGTTTGGTACACCGAGACCGGCTTGTGCAGCGGGAGAAATAGGCGGAGGAGCGGGTGGCGGATCTTCGGCGGCCAGGCTGAAGACCGCGCTCGCTTGCTGCGCCCACGGTGAATCCGAGAGCACGCGCTGGATGTCTTTTTCGGTCCATTTCGCCGGGTCTTTGTGGCCCCAAGGCTCCGCTGCAATCAGGCAAGATACAGCGATCGCCGCGCCGATCGTGACTCTTTCAAATGGTTTTAAGACTTGCCGCACGCTCACAAGACGGTCAAGAACATTTCTACGTTGCCAGGCCATGGAAAGACCATCTACGCCGCGCCCAGAAAAGGAATTCGGGGCTTATGGCAACATACGCGGCCCTTCTCTCGTCATTCTATATTAGGGGCAAGAGAGAAAGATCCGGAGGTTCTTTAATAACTGAACCGCGCAAAGCCAGTTTAAATGACCAAATCGCCAACTTTACGCCTGCTTCTAGGGCTGCTGATCACACTGGCAGCCGTGATGGGATTCTCCTGGTATGGCCTCCATCAACTGAACGGGTTGCGCACACTGCAGACCGATACCATCGACCTTAACCGCCACGACTCTCTCCTCCTTCTTCGTGTACAGAACGATGTAGATACCGCCGGACTGGAGATCCGGGACATGATTCAGTCCCGCGACAAAGAAGGAATTTCCGCGTATCGCGCCAAATTCGACCATCTGCGGACAGATCTCCAGGATGCAATTGACGCAGAAGCCCGGCTTGCGCCACTCACCAGACGAGCCGATAAGCAGGCGGAATTGGTCCAGGCGCTCCATGCGTTCTGGCACAGTTCAGACCAGGTGTTTGCCGCCGCCAATCAGGGCCGGGAAGCTGCTGCGCGTAAGCTCGCTTCGACGGAGCTTTTTCCGGGTCAATCGCTCCTGGCAAGCCGTGTCTCTCACATTCTGGAACGCAACAACGCGGCGGAGGAACAGGCGGACCGCAAAGTTGCGGCCATTTACGATGGCGTCGAACGCGATGTTTACGCCTTCCTGATTGCCACCATTCTCGCCATTCTGATTACAAGTCTGTATCTCATTTACTCCAATCGCAGGATTTTTGAGCAGCTTGAATCTCTTTCCCGGCAGCGCCGTGTGCTGGCCGGGAAGTTAATCACGGTGCAGGAAGAGGTACTTCGTTCCGTCTCGCGGGAGCTACATGACGAATTCGGGCAGATCCTGACCGCCGTATGTACAATGCTTGCCCGAGCAGAGCGGCGCGGCGTGCCGGCCGATTCTCCGCTGCGAACCGAATTAACCGAGGTCCGTGAGATCGCACACAATACGCTCGAAAAAATGCGTAGCCTCTCTCAGATGCTTCACCCGTCGGTAATCGATGATTACGGGCTTGCCAAAGCTTTGGAGTGGTACGCCGACGTTTTTCAGAGACAAACCGCCATACAGACACGCGTGACTATTCATGGCGAACCGGTGCGCATTACCGGTCAGCCGGCTATCCACTGCTTCCGGATCGCTCAAGAGGCTTTAAATAATGCCGCTAAACACGCCGGAACCAAGGAAGCGGAAGTGGAGATGATCTTCGACGTGGACGCTCTGACCTTGAATATTACGGACTTTGGAAAAGGCATTATTCCGGCGAAGCACTCCAAACGCGGCCTCGGAATGATTGCCATGCGCGAGCGAGCCGGGCTGATTGGCGGAACACTGAACATAACTTCCACACCAGGAACGGGTACAACCGTCACATTAGTGATGCCGCTTCGGCAAGAGGATCATGCTCCGGAACTCGAAGAGCACAACGTTCTCGAAGAAATCGTTAGTCCCAGATCGTGAAGGGAGCTGAAAGGAAAATTGCGTGAGTGACAAGATCGTAAGTGAAGAGTTGGTGAATGAAAAGACCATGAGCGAAGAAATAACCGTATTGCTGGCGGACGACCACAGCTTGGTACGCCGCGGTTTTCGTCGAATTCTAGAAGATGAGGAAAGCATGAAGGTGGTCGGCGAGGCTAGTAATGGCGTCGAAGCCATCCGGATGGCTCACGAATTAAAGCCAAGGGTCGTGGTGATGGATGTCTCCATGCCTGAGCTCGACGGGGTCCAAGCCACCAAAGAGATCGTTAAACACCTTCCTGGAACCGAGGTCTTGGTGTTGAGCATGCATGCCGACGATAATTACGTCCGCAACGCCCTTGACGCCGGAGCGAAAGGCTATCTGCTGAAGAGCGCAATCGATGTCGACCTCGTAGGCGCCATAAAGGCCGTCGCAGAAGGCAGGCGCTTCATGGGTTCGGGCCTGAAGTATGTTGCCCAGGAGCAGGACGATCAACTCAGCAAGCTAACCGGGCGCGAAAAGCAAGTGCTTCAACTGATCGCGCAAGGCAAATCAAACAAGGAAATCGCCGGCTTACTCGATCTAAGCGTAAATACGGTCTCCGTCCACCGCGCTAATTTGATGGAAAAGATGAACATTCACCGGACAGCGGAACTGGTTCTGTTTGCCATCCGAAAAGGCTTGATTGTTCCGCAGTAAAGCGATCAGGCTTCAGCAATCGCCTGTAGGGGCCGTGGCATGCCCGGCCCGCTGATCGCTCTTATTGAACTTTTTTCGCGTTCTTAGCGTCGAGAGCGGCTTTCTTCTGGGCCTGTATCTCACGTGCCTTGGCGTATTTCTTCTGGAAGCGGTCGACGCGTCCTTCGGTGTCTACCAGCTTCTGCCGGCCGGTAAAGAACGGATGACAACTGGAACAGATTTCAACGCGCAGATCGCCTTTGTGCGTAGAGCGTGTGCGGAACGTCGATCCGCAGGCGCAAACTACATTCACTTCGTCGTAGGCGGGATGAATCCCTGCTTTCATCTTTTCTAGGATTCCTTTCGAAAAACGGTGGGTTACTAACAATTTAACATGAGATGTATAAAGCCCCAGGCAGGCTCATAGCACTGCTCTGGGGCCTTATGGCAGCCTTACGGCTGTACTCTAGCTACGTTACGCGCGATGGAGCGGCCGGTCCACAGGAACTTCGGCCTCGCCACTGAACGAAACCTGAACGTACGAACGGCGACTTTAAGAGTCGGCCACCTCGCGCGTGGATTGTATGCTACAGTCACTACCAGAATTCATTTCGACTGGACCACCTCCTTCCTCAGTGATGCTTTGATTGTATAAGTTACGTTTACGAAGTGTCAACGAATCCCGTCCAGATCCCTGCGAATTCCTACCTTGATCGTTCTGCTCGTGAATGGGCCAGCGGTTTTCTTCTGCTGGGCGTACTGCTAGGACTGCTCGGCCCTCTGGTCATCGCGTGGCAGTACCACATCGATGTGGATCCACAGCTAATCGGCCTGCACTTTCTGGCATTAAACGCCGGATACGTAGTTGCAGTCGCAGCGGCACAGTATGCGCTTGTCCGGATGTCTATCCGCAGTCTCGCCGTCATTGCTTGTGGTTTGGCGCTAACCGGGCTGCTCGGCCTGTCTTTTCTTGCGCCGCCTGTAACGGCAGGCTGGCGAATGCTGAGTCTGGGAGTAGTCGGTCTGTCCGCAGGCACTTTGGCCAGCGCTCTCCTTTATGGTCTGGAGCCTTATTTCGTGAAGGCTCCAGCCGCGACAGCGAACCGCGCGGGGGCTTTATTCGGTTGCGGCTGCCTGCTCACGACAGTGATGGTCGGCATCACGTATTTTGCCGGCTCTATCCGAATTGAGACCGCCTTACTCGCCGTAATTCCTCTGATCTTCGGAATTGTGTACGCCGGAAGCAAGTACCCGGCGGCCGCGAGGCCAGTACCGGTACGCCAGCAGGATCCGCTGCGCGAAACCTTAAACGATCTGCGAAGCGTTGCCGCAATATTGTTCAGCCTTCTTCTCTTCGTTCAGTTTGGAAACGAGTGGGCCATAGCAGGCTGGCTTCCTTTGTTCTTAATCTGGCGACTTGGCACAAATCCCGTATGGGCGATTTCCGCCTTGGGCCTTTACTTTTTCGCTCTAATGGCCGGCAGACTGGTTGCACAAAGGTTGCTTGCCGGACGGAGTCACCGCAAGTTGCTGATCGGCGGGGCACTGGCTGCCGTAGCCGGATTCCTGGTTCTGAGCCTTACGAGCTCTTTTGTTTTAGCCTGTCTTGCGGTGTTTGTAATCGGTTGCGGCTTTGCCCCTGTTTACCCCATCATTGCCGAAACTCTCGACGAACGGTTCTCGTACCAACCCGGTTTTTACAACGGCATCTTTTCTCTGGCGATCACCGGCGCGATGAGCGCTCCCTGGCTGCTCGGCTATGTAGAGACCTTGCTTGGAACGCGTTGGATTATGTTGCTACCCGCCATAGGATCGATTTGTACCGCAGTTCTCGTGCTCCTGATCAAGCTGGAAGCGCATGTTATGGGTAGTTCACAGAGTAAGAACGAGCCCGAGCGCGCCATCGGCGCAGCAGGCGGCCGCTAGCCGCAGCGTCGATATATACTCGGCTGAGCAATGACCCGCCGTTTCCTCGCTTTCGATCTGGGAGCCGAAAGTGGTCGAGCCATACTCGCGCAGCTCAACAATCACGAACTTCAGCTCTCCGATCTTCATCGATTCGCCAATACGCCGGTTCGCTTTCCTACCGGTCTCTATTGGGACACACCCCGCCTTTTTTATGAGATCTGCGAGTCTATTAGGTCCGCCGCGCGAGCGACGGATGAGCTGGATGGTATCGGGGTAGACACGTGGGGTGTCGATTTCGCGCTGCTCGCCTCCAATGGCAGTCTGCTAGAAAATCCACGGCATTACCGCGACTCGCGGACAGACGGAATTCCGGAGCGCGTCTTTGCGCAGCTTAAGCGAGAGGAAATCTTTCGCCAGACCGGAATCCAGTTCATGAACATCAATTCGCTGTACCAGCTATATGCGGCACAACAGGAATCCCCGGAGCTTCTCGCCTGTGCCTCCAAGCTGCTGTTCATGCCCGATCTGTTCAATTATTTCCTGACC
This sequence comes from Bryobacteraceae bacterium, assembly GCA_036821665.1. Taxonomy (GTDB): domain Bacteria; phylum Acidobacteriota; class Terriglobia; order Bryobacterales; family Bryobacteraceae; genus Bog-105. The sequence goes on from DAISJE010000175.1 coordinate 5,738, forward strand.
GGCTCCCTTGTCTCCGAACGCAGCATTGCGAGTACATCGCAGTTTTACGACCCGGTGAAAATGCACTTCGCAACGGACATGCTGCGAGCGCTCGGCATACAAGCGAGTTTCCTGCCGGAACTCGTCGAAGCCGGAGCGGATCTGGGGACTGTTCTCCCCTACATCTCTGAACAATGCGGCCTGACGCGCGATGTACCTGTTTATGCGACGGCCTCGCACGACACCGCTGCCGCTATCGCCGCCGTCCCTGCTTCTTCAAAGGACGCGTGGTGTTACATCAGTTCCGGCACCTGGTCCTTGATGGGAGTGGAATTGGAGCATCCAATCATTAATGAGGCATCGCTGCAGGCCAATTTCACGAACGAAGTCGGTGTCGAACATACGATTCGCTTCCTCAAGAACATCCCCGGACTATGGATCTTACAGGAGTGCAGGCGAGAGTGGGCCAGGAACGGCGAAGAGTATTCGTACGCCGAATTGATGGAACGGGCCGCCGCATCCAAACCGTCGGCCACTGTGCTTGATCTCGAACAGTTCTCTTCGCCCGGCAACTACCCCAAGCTGATCTGCGATTTCTGCCGGCGTACCGCGCAGGAAGTTCCCAAGGATGCCGGCGCAATGGTCCGTGTCATTCTACAAAGCATTGCCGTACGATACAAGCAAGTCCTCGAGCTATTGGAAAACCTGACTGGCCGCAGACTCGAAATCATTCACATAGTCGGCGGCGGATCGCGCAATAAGCTGCTGAATCAGCTTACTGCGGATATAACAGGACGTCGCGTGATCGCCGGCCCCGCCGAAGCAACCGCTATCGGAAACGCTCTAACGCAAGCCTTAGGCGCTGGCGATATCGATTCGTTAGACGAACTGCGCGCCATCGTGAAGCAATCGTTCCAGGTGGAAGAGTACCGGCCCAAAGAATTCGGGGCGGCACATAGCTGAGATCCATGCGCAAGGAGTTCTGATAAATTCTAGAAACGATACGTGTCGGCGATTGCCTTCACTTTTTCGAAAAGGCTTTGCGCGACGAAAGACTGTGATCTGCTCTGACTCGACCAGCTAAGCGTAGAAATGGGCGTGCTTCGAGCCCCCGCGCCTTCTCCAATTGGTTCCGGATAATGCTGCTCTGCGAAACGCCTGTTTCGGCTGCGGTCGCCTTGAGCCATTCAATGAGATCGCCGGGCAGACGCACCGCTATCGTATTACACATCCGCTCTTAATGTAACGTTATTTATAAACTGGCGTGAGTTGCTTCCGTAACCCATTGGCCTTGAAACTGAGCCGCGCGCGCCAGCAAGCGGTTGCGCCCGATTTTTCACATGCTCGTAAGGGAAAACCGTCACGCTACGGCTGCTACCATTGCTTCCACGTACCACGCATAAGTGGCCGCAATTCCGTCCTCCAGCTTGATACGCGGCTGCCAGCCCAGCGCGGTTATTCGCGAAACATCCAGCAGTTTGCGCGGCGTGCCATCCGGCTTTGACGAGTCGAAGCGAATTTGACCTCGATAATCAACCGTGCGGGCCACAATTCCGGCGAGTTCCGCGATGGTAAGATCCTCGCCGGTCCCTACGTTCAGGGGTTCTGCGCCGTCATAGTTTTCCATGGTAAAGCAGGCGGCAGCGGCAAGATCGTCCACATGCAGAAATTCACGGCGAGGCTTCCCCGTGCCCCACAGCACAACCTCGCGAGCACCGGAAATTTTCGCTTCATGGAATCGCCGGATGAGCGCGGGCAGCACATGGGAAGTTTGAGGATCGAAGTTATCGCCTGGGCCGTAAAGATTTGTGGGCATCAGGCTAATTGCCGAAAATCCATACTGGGTCCGATAAGCCTGCGCCAATTTCAGGCCGGCGATCTTCGCAATGGCATAAGCCTCATTGGTTGATTCCAGCGGGCCCGTCAACAGGCTCTCCTCGCGGATCGGCTGCGGCGCGAACTTTGGATAGATGCAGGACGAGCCGAGAAACTCCAGTTTGCGTGTCCCGTTCCGCCGTGCGGCATCGATCACGTTCGCCTCGATCATCAGATTGTCGTAGAGGAAGTCGGCCGGGTAGGTCGAGTTTGCCAAAATTCCGCCCACTTTTCCCGCTGCCAGGAAGACAAATTCGGGACGCTCGCTCGCAAAGAACCGGTTAACCGCTTGCTGGTTCCGCAAATCCAGTTCGCCGCTTGAAGCTGTAAGCAAATTGGCGTAACCCAGCCGGCTCAATCGGCGCATGATCGCCGATCCCACTAATCCGTGATGCCCAGCTATATAAATCCGCGCATTAGCCGGAAGTGGCGCCGACTGCTGGAAATGGTCACCCATGCGCGCCTCCACGGCGCACCACCTGGTGTCCGGCTCCCGCGAGCGTCTTCTCCTGGCGCGCAAGCTCCAGATCGCATTCCACCATCGATCTCACAAGTTCTTCGAAGCTGATCTCAGGCTTCCATCCCAGCACTTCGCGTGCTTTGGTGGCATCCCCGCACAGCGAATCCACTTCGGTAGGACGAAGATACCGCGGATCGAATTCGACGTGCCGGTACCAGTCCACACCGGCGAATTCGGCCGCCGCGTCGAGGAACTCACGCACCGAGTAGCTCTGTCCGGTCGCCACAATAAAGTCCTCCGGAGTCGAATGCTGCAGCATCATCCACATGGCCCGGACGTAATCGGCCGCATGCCCCC
>DAISJE010000176.1:0-8391 GCA_036821665.1 Bryobacteraceae bacterium
AAGCGGTTGTCGCCGCCGCGGAAGTTGCGCTTGTATCGGTCCGCCAGTCGCGATTGCGCGAACTCGCCGAACAGGGACAAGCCGGCGCGCAAAGCGCTCTCAGTCTGCTGGCTAATCCTGGACGCTTGTTGTCCGTGACTCAGGTTGGTGTAACGCTAGCCAGCTTGGGTCTGGGGTGGGCCGGCGAAGATACGCTCTATCGCCTGCTTCGTGGCGCGCTGGACCCCCTTAGCATTCACGCCCCGCCGCCCCTGCTTCACGCCGTAGCCTTCGTTATCGCATTCCTGATAATCAGTTACGCGCACGTGATCATAGGCGAGGTCGTACCGAAAAATCTGGCGCTTGAGAAGGCCGACCGCGTCGCTGTGCTGGCGGCCCCCGTGCTGCTCGTCTTTTATCGCCTCTCCCATCCTTTTGTTGTGGTTATCGAGCGAACCAGCGCGCTAGTCCTTCGCGTGCTGGGCTTGCGTACCGGCGATGTGCGCGGCGGTCATACGGCGGAAGAGTTGAAGTACATTATTCAATCCAGCCGCTTCGAAGGGCACCTGCAGCAGTTCGAACAAGATGCTATCCAGCGCGTTATCGAACTTTCCGACTACTCCGCGCGTGAAATTATGACACCCCGGCATAGCATTGTTTCCCTGCCGGTCGACGCCGGTCTTGAACAGGTTCTAAACATCATGGTGGAACATAAGTTCACGCGCGTGCCCGTTTATGAGGATCGGCCGGAGCAGATCATCGGCATCGTCCATTTCAAAGATCTTATGCGTGTTTGGGACGAGCGCCGGTTTGCACATGAGCGGCAGCGTGCCACTCGTCCGTTCCGCCTGCGGCGCTTTGTTAGGAAGCCTCTTGTCGTGCCCGAGACGAAACCGTTGAATCAATTAATCGATGAGTTTCGCCGCAATCATACCCACATGGCTCTGGTCGTGGACGAATTCGGAACCGTAACCGGGCTCGTTACCTTGGCTGACGTCCTTGAACAGATCTTCGGGGACATCGGCGATGAGCATGACGTAGTTCGACCCACTCCCTCCAACCAGGATCGCGTACTGGAACTTGCCGGCAACACAACCATCCGCGATCTCGAAACGCGCTACAATCTCGTGCTCCCCGGCGAAGCAGGCTTTGAAACGCTTGCCGGATTTTTGCTGTTCCAGTTTGGACACATCCCCAAACTGAATGACTTTGTTGAATACGGCGGCCGGCGCTTTACGATTGCCGAAATGGATCGCAATCGGATTGCGATGGTGCATATCGAAAAACTTGAGCCCAAGCCGCAGGCAGACGCCTTAAACTCCCGCGCCAACATCGAATAATCGGGGACACTCCGGGCTAGCGTCCGAATCGCTGCACGGTCCGATCAGCAGGCGTGTCCCCGATTATTATGTCCGATCGCCCCACTGTTGCCGCAGTTCCGTCGGAATCGTAAAGGCCGGCCTGTTACCGCCTCGTTCGACATAAACGATACCGCCAATCAGCAATTGGCCGAATTTTTCGGCCAGCCCTCGCGCCGCTTTTGAATTATTCAAAATATCGCTCGCCTCGACGCCTAAAAGCTTCAAAGGCGCGAGCGCCATTTCCGTCCACCGGCTCTCGGCGATCCCGAGCCATGCGGCCCATTGAGCGCCCAGAAAATAACGAATCAGTACCGCTGGAACGTGCCGGAACACATCGCCGGGAACAACGTTTGCCAGCATGTCGATTAACGCCTTTGTCATCGCTTGCCCCTCGGCGCACGGCGCAAATTGCCGCCGCGCAATTGACATCGCAAGTGCCTCGGCGCTGGCGATGTCTTTCGGTAATATCTCCTCCCGGATGCCTAACAGGTACCCGACCACACGCCAGCAATGAAGATACGCCTCCCTGTCGGCGTCTGGAATTTCGATGCCTAATTTTTGTAGACCATCGAGCGAAACCCAGGAGAACGCCATCAGAGTGCCCGCCAAGTCCTCTTGATTGACTGGCAGCCCATATTGCGCGGTCCAGTTTGGAGCCATTGGCGCCAGTTTTCGTATGGCCGCATGCATCAAACGCACTTTCTGTATCGAGCGCCGGCCGCGGCCCTGATCGGTTGTCAACCCGCCGGGCTGCATGACATCCACCAGCAATTGCGCCGTTTCGACAATCCGCCGTGTCGGATTCGTAAGCAGGCGCGTTGTCAGTGCCAGCACTTGTACTCCATTCTTTGCTACGTAGCAGAAGGGCAACGCATACGTATTCAGAATGACGACGAGTTGCAGTCCATATCGCCAGAAGACTTGCTCCCCGGCCTGGATGCGAACAGGGTCGGCCCAATTCGGGAGTGCATCTGTCCTGGCGAGATAGTCGCGCACGGTTGCAGGTAAGTCTTCCGGCACCGGGAACTCGTTTGCGACGAGATTCTTCATCAAGCTGTTTACCGGCGCGATATCTCCTGCTGCGAGGAGCTCCGCAACTACCTTGTCTGCTTGCGGATCTCCGATCTGTCGCATCGAGTCGAGCAAAGAATCCGCCCACGGCGAGGACGGGGGTGTTGCAGACCGCATGGTCAATGTCATTTAGTTTTCCCGTGTCCACCAAGTCTTGCGTGGGGCAGGGCCGGGCCCTGCGCCGGGCGCTCCGCCCGGCTGTTAGAGAATTCAACAAAATCGCAAGAACGCGCCGCGCGGGCACACTTAGTCGAAACGTATGCCCCGCGAAAACTAAATGACATTGGCCACCATGGCGGTTCACTATACCGCACCCAAACCGTCGGAGCTTCTATACTGGAGGATCACCATGGAATCGCGCGAGCGCGAATCTCGTACTCCAGACTCCTTCGAACCGGAGAATGAGCGTACGCCGGATCCCGAACGAAACTCGGAGCAGCCCATGCTCTACTGCCCCGTTTGCAACCACCGGCTGGTAAACCGCCGCTGTAAGCTGATCTGCGAGCAATGCGGATATTTCATGAGTTGCGCCGACTACTACTAACGGGAGCGAAGCGCAATCGACGCAAAACACAATCGTCTGGCCTATCTGGCACTCACCGCGGTCTGTTTTTTCTGGGGCACGACCTACCTGGGCATTCGTATTTCTCTCGAGAGTATCCCGCCGCTATATTTAGTCGCGGGCCGGTATGTAATCTCGGGCAGTATTCTGCTCATTGCCGCCGCATTGGGCGGCGCCAAATTACCGCGTGGACGCGAATTGCTTTATACCGCGATTTGCGGAATCACCTGCATCGGAATCGGCAACGGGCTGCTCGCAATTTCGGAACTCCTGATCCCGAGCGGTCTCGCCGCGCTCTTTTACACCACATCTCCGTTCTGGATGGTCGGCATAGATGCGCTGCTGCCGGGCGGCATTAAGCCGCTTGGCCCAACGTTAGGAGGGCTCGCTATCGGGTTGGTCGGCGTCGCATTTTTGGTGGCACCTGCCGCGCTGCATGAAGGTTTCGCCAGCCGGACTTTAACTGCTTTCGTTCTGCTTCAGATCAGCGCTGTCGGTTGGGTAGTCGGATCGTTGTTGCAAAAAAGAGTGCGCACCCGTTCTCAACCGTTCGTAAGCGGCGCTGTGCAGCAACTGGCAGCCGGCATCGCTGTCTTCGTGCCGGCTGCTCTGTTCGAAAACGTTCCGCATGCAATCACCATGCGATCCTCCCTCGCCGTCGCTTACCTCGTGGTCTTCGGGTCATTGGTTGGCTTTAGTTCGTTCATCTACTCGATGTCTCGACTACCGGTCGCCATCGTATCCATCTATACCTTCGTGAATCCGGTTGTCGCGGTATTTCTGGGATGGCTGTTTTTTCGCGAGCCATTCGGCCCCCGCGAATTAGTTCCCATGGCGATTATCTTTGCCGGTATTGCGCTGGTGCGTTGGAGCGAATCGAATAAACGCGCGACCGTCATGATGCCCGCGGCAGATGAGGTGGGAGCGGTCGGAGACCCGGAGTAATGAACCTCCCATGGAAAATTACTTGCCTGGAAGCTTTGCGTTCACTCCCAACGGCTTTGTATATTGATTCAACCAGTCAAGTACGGTCGAATACCAGAACTGGCTGTTCTGCGGTTTTAAAATCCAATGGCCTTCATCCGGGAATTGCACCAGCTTCGAAGGAATCTTCATCTGCTGGAGCGCCGTAAAGAGCTGTTGTCCTTGCCCGATCGGCACCCGGTAATCGAGCTCGCCATGCGTTACTAGCGTGGGCGTCTTGAAATTCTTGATATACGAGCTGGGAGACCACTTTTGATAAAGCTCGGGATTCTCCCACGGCATCCCTTGGAACTCCCATTTCGGGAACCAGAGCTCTTCGGTAGTCAGCGCCTCACTTCGGAGATCAAAAACACCGGCGTGGGTGACCAGCGCCTTAAAGCGATCCGTATGGCCGAGAATCCAATCGATCATATAGCCGCCGTAAGATGCGCCGGCGGCTACCATGCGGTCCTTATCCACATAGGGCAGATTGCTCACATAATCGACGGTGGCCATAATGTCGTCGTATGCGCGGCCGCCCCAATCGCCATTAACTGCATCCGTGAAGCTTTGGCCATATCCGACCGAGCCATGCGGATTCGGCATCACAACGATATACCCTGCCGCGGCGAAAACTTGCGCGTTCCAGCGATAACTCCATGATTCTCCCCAATCGCCCTCCGGACCGCCATGGATCATGAACAGCACGGGATACTTATTCGCAAGATCGAATCCGGGCGGCTTCACGATAAAGCTTTCAATCTTTGCGCCGTCCGCGCCATCCACCGAAACTTTTTCGAGCGGCGTCAATTGATAACCATCCAGCACGCCATCGTTGAGATGCGTCAGCGGCACGCCGCTTCCTCCGGTCGACATCGCCTTATTAATTTCGACCGGCTTTGAGCCGCTCTGCTCGGCGTAGATCATAGCCTTAGCGTCGCTAGTGAATTGCACAGCGCTGATACTGGTCGGGCCTTGCGCGATTGTGCGAATCGGACCGCCGCCCGCTGGAATCATCAGTAGCGGCGTCGAACCGTGGTCGTCGATAGTGAAGAAGATGCGCGTCGAATCGGGAGACCAGGTATACGATTCCACCCAGCGATCGAGCGAGTCGGTCAATGTATTCATGGTTCCGGCCTGCAGATCCAGAATTGCCAGACGCCATTGATCGCTTTCATAGCCGCCGCGAATTTGCGTTCGATAGGCGAGATACTTGCCGTCCGGCGAATAGACCGGGCCCTCGTCACCGCCTGGATTATTCGTGATGCGCTTCGCTTGACCCCCGGCTGCCGCCACCGTAAACAGGTCCGAATTGGTGCTGGTAGATAGGTCCGGATCGCTATTCGAAACGTAACTAACCTGGGTGCTATCGGGAGAAAAGACGTAGGGTTCGGGACCTCCCAGCGAAAACGGTGGCGTATTCAAGTTGCCCGGCGTCAGGTCGCGCGGCTTTCCTCCAGGATCGGAAGATTGAATCAGAATGTGCTTGCGGCGATTGCCTTGATATTCGGTCCAGTGGCGATAGAGCAGCTCCGTATAGACTCGCGCGTGCATCTTGCTCGCCGCGTCCTGATCGAGCTTGGTTTTATTACAGACAGCATCGTAATCCACTCCAGGTGTCGCGTTCGCGGCCTCGCAGCCAGGGTAAACATCGCTCGTGAATAAAATGAGATGACCATCGGGAGAGACAGTCACGCCATCGGCTCCCGTGGGCACGTTTGTAACTGCTTTTGCGTCGCTTCCGTCGGCATTCATTGACCATACTTGAGAACCATTGCTTCGATCGGAGATGAAGAAGATGCGCTTGGAATCGGGAGACCATCGAGGCCGTGTGTTCAGGGCTCCTTCATTTGTTAACCGCTGCGGTGTTCCGCCATCTACCGGGACGACATAGATCTGCGTCGGCTTCGCGTTATTCGGCATGTCGATCGTTTGCGCAGTAAACGCCACGAATTTGCCGTCGGGAGAAAGTTGCGGATCATCGATGCGCGCCAGCCGCATCATCGCATCGAATGTGAACGGAGCCTTGGCCGCCTGTGCGGAAATGTCAAGAAGAGCGAGAGAAAACGCGCACACAGCGGCAATTCGCATAAACGATCATTTTAAGCGTGAAGTGGGGCGGACCGCCCGGTCCGCGCCGGACGGCCTCGTCCGGCTTTCAATTCTTAAACAATAAATTCGGCGAGCATCTGCTGCAGTACCGGCCGCTGCGGATACGGATGAACCCTATATTGGCGGAACCCTTCACCGAGCACGATTCCCGCACGGCTTCCACAAGCCCGTGTCCATCGCTCCATCTGCTCGAGGTAGTCATCCATGCCGTGCTGCTGCTTCAGCCATGAACGCTGGCTCTCATGTTGCGCCAGCATGGCCCGTTTCGTTTCGAATGTTGACTCCACATTGACTGTGAAATCGGGAATTACGGTCTTGCCATCGCGATCGGTTCCCTCAATCGGATCGAGAAAATAGAGCGCAGGAATTTGCGCGGTCGCTCCACGGCCCGGCGCCTCGTAATTCGGCACCGATGCTGCGAAGCAGGCATCCCGAACGAGTTGACTGGTCGCCTCGTGATCGCAAAGGTAATCGCTCGGCGAGGCTGTCAAAACAATTTCACAACGCAGATCCCGCAGCAGACCGGTCACCTTGCGGCGTGATGTATCTTCATTAAAAATCGCCAGATCTCGGAACTCTGCGCACCGGTATTCAGCTCCGATGAGCTTCGCGGAAGCTGCGGCCTCGGCTCTGCGGATTGCGGAAATCTCTTCAGGGCCGTGTATCCCCGATCCGCAGTCGCCGGCGGTCATGGTGACGATGCTAATCTCGTGACCGAATTTCGATAGCAAAGCAAGAGTGCCGCCCGCCAAAATTTCAGCGTCGTCCGGGTGAGCATGTATGCAAGCGATCCGCACTCTCTGTTCTTTACCACGTAATAGGCTACACCACCGGTACACTGCTTAGGCGTGCTTGTCGTTGCTGCTCCCTGGCTAGCCGACTCCCACTTTTAACTGATAACCCAAGCGGTTCGGTTAAGATAGTTTGATGGTTCGATACGGTTCGACGGTGTTCGCTTTTCCGTATACGAACGATCATCCGCCTGCGCACGTGCATGGATACGCCGACGGCGGTGTGGTGATTGTCGATCTACTGAAGAATGGCCGGGTGCAAATTTCCAAACGACCAATACCCATCCGGCATGCAAAAGAAAACACTGTGCGAAAGATCCTGGATACAGCACAAGAAAGCTTTGACGAGTTAAAGAAACTTTGGGAGCAATATCATGGCAGTTCAGATAAGCAAGAAACACATCGACGCGGCAAGAAAGCGGTCGGAAAGAGAGATGCAAAACGAGGTGGTCGCAATCGCCATCCGCTACCTCCCGGTTCATGATCTCTTCGTTTTGTCGTTGAGCAATGACACACGTGCGGCCTTCCCTCGTGAGCAACTGCAAGGTTTGCAGCATGGCAATCGGAAGCAGTTGGCGAATGTTGAGTTGGTTGGTGGTGGGAGCGGTCTCCACTGGCCGGACCTGGATGCGGATCTGCTCGTCGAACCGTTGCTGCACGGCGTATACGGCACAAAGCAGTGGATGGCGGATTTGGGACGGCGGGGCGGATCGGTGACAAGCAAAGCGAAAGCGGAAGCTGCTCGAACCAATGGATCGAAGGGTGGCCGGCCTCGGTTAAAACGGGTGCGGCGCGCTGGATGAAAGAAGTCGATACAAGAGCGCGGGCAGGATAGAGGCTTTTAAAAAGAGTTTCGTTTCGGTCATTCAAAGCTGTCCCGGCATGTGCTTAGGCGTGCTATCAATTGAGCCGTGGATATTGAAGCTGCACGGGGCGTTCGCATTCCTGATGGTCTGGATCTTGGGTTGACCTGGGGCGTACACGTCATGAAGGCACTTCCGTTCAAAAGCCGTAAGGCATCTGGTCTGCCGTTAGTGTGGCTCATAATCGTGCTCACCGTTTCAGGATACTTGCTCTACTACGTAGGAAGCGATTTGCCTCGTCAGATTATCTCGATCACGCACTGGACATTGGGATTCCTCGCACCAGTAGTCTTTTGTTACACCGATCAAAAATGTGGAACCGGAGATCGCGCGATGCAGTGATGGCTAGATCTGGAAGCCTTCCCGCGGCCTTGAGATAAGGCTCGGGGTCCCGGGTATCCGGACAGAAGTCCGAAGGAACGATGAGCGCCGGAGCGGCCCTGCACGCCAAGCCTTAGAACTCGCGGCCATTTGTCGATCCAAACAACAGGAACTAGTGCCTGTCCCAGCAAAATCGTTACTATCCTGGATCGTGAGCATAGCATTGCGGGGCGGCGCCGTGCGCGGGGTGCCCTCGGGGCCCGCGTCTCACGCCGCCTTCTTCGCTTGGTAACGAACTCTCTGCGACACGCCAATAGTTACATAACGGCAGCTTTTGTCTCGTGGCTAGACCGGGCGACGTCGTAGCG
>DAISJE010000177.1:0-8390 GCA_036821665.1 Bryobacteraceae bacterium
TAATACGCGTATAAAGATTCAGCAGCTCGAGCTCGCGGCTGAGCGGAACTTCCTGCGCGCGATCGATTTTTAGAAGCTGCCGGAGCAGTTCGCTCAAGCGGCCAATCATCTCGTCCGCGATGCGCGGGTCTTCGTAGACAGCAGTGGAGATGGCATTGAGAGCGTTGAAGAGGAAATGAGGTTCAAGTTGAAGTTGCAGGTTGCGCAACTGCGTTTCCGCGAGACTGGTTTGGAGCTTCGCCCGCTGAAGTTCATGTTCGCGCGCGAAGCGAAGCTCGTGAAACAAGTAAATGAGGCTTACTCCAACCCAGTAAAAGATAAAGTGCTTGGCAAATTCCATCGGATAGCGGGCCGGCAAATAGCCGTAATGATATGGACCAAGTCCGAATAGAGGGAAGAGGCCCGTGCGCTCCAGACCCTGAAGGGTTGTGATACCAACCGAAAGCAGGCAAAGCGCGGTGAAGTGAATCGCCAGATGGCGTTTCCAAGCAGGCGAGGGCAGAGGATAGCGAATGGCAACCCAATAACAGGCCGGAAACAGCAGACAAGCGGCAATAATTCCGGTACCTTCGTTGAGCAGCGGGATCCAGGGGGAGATATGCTCGCCGTTAGCTACAAAATCGAGATACTTATATGCAAAAAACGAAACGAACAGGACCCCGAACGTTCCGAAGACTAGCCGCCATTTGAGACGGCTGAGGGGCACGTACTGGCGCGGGGCCTGCTCCATGGCGACTTCACGCTATCGGAATTCCATTTTCCTGCAACGCGCCCCGAACTTCTTTCGCAGAAAGACGGGAAAAATCGTATTCGACAAAGATCTCATCGCCAGAAGGCTGAACGCGAACTGCGAGGAAACCGTAAATCGAATGCATCCGGGCTATTGATTGCAGGTCATTGCCCGTGAGAGGCCGCGAAAGTTTGAAATTAGTTTGTACTTTCGTCACCGCGAATCAGCATAACACTATGCGGGACGGGAGCGGGCAGTGAACTGCCCGCCAGCACGATGAATCGTGCGCCACAAGCGCATGCCCGTGGTCATCAGCTCTTTGGATGAGCACTGGCCGATTCGTTAGCGGGCGGGATTTCAGTTTCCTGGCCGCTCGGGCTAACCTCTTTCACTGGGGCGTTCTTCATGGTTTGCGCATCCGCGTCCTGATCTGACTTCATCTGTTCCTTTACGTAAGGGGTGAGATCAGACCTCGTCGAAAATACCGGCTGTTTATTGACCTTTGCCAATTCAAGTGCACGGCTATAGGGATAAACGAACTCCTGACCGTAAATGTCCCCGGGGTAAAACCACGCCTTTAATGCCACCGGTGAGTTCGCCGGCCGTTCCGCGAAGTTCATTACCGTCCTGCCGGTTGCATGAAGACGCTTGTCTGGAACGGCGAGAATGGTAGCTTCGAGTTGCGTTCCATCCGCGTTAAATATCTGGACGATGTTGCGGTCAGTATCGGAACCCAACAGTTTAAAGATATACGTACCTGCCTGAAGGGCTGTTCCTGGAACTTCAACGGGTGCGCTGAAGGTGACTTTAGTTTGTTGATTCCACGCGTCGGCGCGGAGCGTCACCGGCACAAGAAGCAGCGCGAACAGGGCCGTAGACGCGAGCCATGCGGTACTTCGGCTCATACTATTTCCTCCTTTCGAAAATGACTTTTAGAAGAGGCCTTTGGGAGGCCCCACTATTACGACGTAGCGGACGCGCGGCTGTTAGACGGGACCAGCGGACCAGGCGCGGATTAGTCCGGGCTAATTGAATTGCGTCACGCCGGCGCAAACCGATGTTAGCCTGAACAAATGCGTGGTTTGCTGTTCTTTCTGCCAGTCATTTTGATGGCGCAAGTTTCGCCGCCGGCACATCAGGTTGCAAAACCAAAAGCCCGTCCATCCACGGTGACGAAATCAAAACCTGCGGCCGTGACGCCGCCACTCGCAACAGACGAGGAAAAGACCATTTACGCCTTGGGGCTTTCCATTTACAACTCTCTCGCGCAGTTCGATCTATCACCGGCCGAGCTGGCGATTGTCAAGCGCGCTTTGAGCGATGCGGCTGCGAGAAAGCCGGCGGTTGAACTGCAGACGTGGGGACCGAAGATACCTGCGCTTGCAGAAGCACGCCAAAAGGCCGAGTCCCAAGCGTACATGCAGAAGGCGGCAGCACAACCCGGCGCCGTCAAGACGGAGTCCGGTATCATCTACCGGGAAATTCGAGCTGGGACCGGAGCGTCTCCGAAGGCAACCGATACCGTCAAGGTAAACTACCGGGGCACGCTGATTAATGGAACGGAGTTCGATAGTTCTTATAGCAGACATCAGCCTGCTCAGTTTGCTCTAAACGGCGTCATCCGGTGCTGGACCGAAGGCGTGCAGAAGATGAAGGTAGGCGGAGAAGCTGAGCTGGTCTGCCCTGCGGATTTGGCCTATGGAGATCGTGGACAAGGCCCGATTCCGGCTGGCGCAACCCTGGTTTTTCAAATAGAATTGCTTGAAGTTTCTGCCGCAACTCCCTGAATTTGCGAGAATATAGCAAAACTCGGAATTGAACAGAACTCCTGGTAGAGCGGTTTGAAACCGGCGGCCGCTTCGCACGGTCCTATTAAAGGCAGGAGGGAATATGCGCAAATTTTTGATCGGCACAGCTTTCGCGATCTGCCTGTGCGCGTTGCCGGCGTTTTCACAAAGCGGTGATACCGTACGCGACGCACAGCAGGTGTTGAAAGACAAAGGCCTCTACACCGGTTCCGTAGACGGAATCGATGGTCCTTTAACGCGGAAAGCCGTTCGCAGCTATCAACAGCAGCAGAATCTTACTCCGGACGGCCGTTTAGGTCCTCAAACGCTCAGCAGTTTAGGCGTCCAGCAAGCTGCTCCGGCGACAAGTTTCAACAAAGCGGGCACGCAGATGAAGAATTCCTACGCGACCGGTGGCAAGGATGTGGGCCGAGGAGGTAAGGAATTCGGCTCGGAGATCAAGCATGGAGACGTTGTAGAAGCCGGCAAAGATCTCGGTAAAGGGGTCGGCCACGGCGCGGCAAAAATGGGAGAAGGAACCGGGCACGCCGCGAAAAGTGCCGCCAAGGGCGTCAAGAACGCTGTTACCCCAAACAAGCACGACACGACGGATACGCAGTAATAAAGTACGTTTGAGACGCATTACGCCAGCCAGTGTGGGGTTTGTCCGAAGTTCTATAGCAAACAGGCGGACGGATCGAACAGGCAAAACGGGACAGGCACGACTGCCGCTCGCGCGTTCAGCGTGCCTCGTTATTCGAGACGTGCTGTCGCGCTGAGGACGGTCGAGCCAGTCCCTTTTGCACATTGCATGCGTGAAACACGGTATGCAAAGAAACTTCGGCGCAGAGATCTTTCGCACGCCGCGCGGTTGCTGGTAAAACCGCCAGCATTTGCCCTTGTTGCGATCGCAGTTTTGAGCGTCGGCATTGGCGCGAATACGGCGATTTTTTCCGTTATGAATGCGGTCGATTATCGGTCCGAGTCTCTCCAGGGCGCTATCGCGGTGAACCTTGCAAGCGAACGGATGGTTGCAAATCTATCCAGTTTTTTGCTTAGTCGCGCTTGCATTAGCGGTAATAGCCCTGTATGGATCGACGGTTTTTAGCGTCGATCCCGAATGCGATTCGGTGTACCTATGGCGTTTGCCGTAGCCAAAATACTGAGTAGTCGTTTGCCCGGCTTACAAACCGTCGATCCTGTGGTCTTTGTTTTTGGCGCCGCTAGTCTTAATCGCGCTGGGAGCTGTATTTGGGGCGATTCCAGCACGAAGGGCCATGGAGCCCGCTAAGTGGTCATGGGGCGCAATCCTTCGAGTGTGATGATGCGAAGGGATACAGGGATCGAGAGACTTTTGTCATTTGTCAGAAACGTCCCCGCATGAGCGTCAATTGCGGTTGCGAGCTGGATCGCATCGGGCATTCGCAAACTATAACGCCCACGCAGTTCGGCGGCTCGCTCCGCAATTGCGGCTGTTACCGGTATGGTAGCCAGATTCCGCGCACTGAGAAGGATCCGACGGTACTCGCGCGCCAAAGCCGGTTGCGAACGGCGAAACGGATGCGCCAGCACTTCCGCCAACGTCACAGTAGAGGTTAACGCTTGGAACAGACCAATATCCAGGGCTTCGAAGAACGGCTTAACTATTGGCGACCAAAAAGGATTGTCTTCAACAAAATAGATCAAGGGAGCAGTATCGACGGCGACAGTCGTGCCACGGAGGTTATCTATCCATTCCACCCAGCACGTTCCTGATTAACGTACTGCTGGGCGTCAAAATCGCGCCATACTTCTTTTCCTAGGCCTTGCAGCCGCAAAATGCTGTTTGTCTGCTCCGACGATGCATTAAGCCGTTCCGCAATTTCGTTAAGAAGGCGTTTTTGGTCAGCAGGGCTGAGAGACTGTACTTGTCGAAGCGCCGCTTCGTAACGACTGATGGCCATAATTCCCGCTCGGTTTAGTAGATAATTGGCTCAACCACAGAATAGCGCATAAAATCCCTCGCACTTTTGCGCGTTAACACAAGTAAAGATCCTGGCGTCACCTGCAGGGAGCCCAGGTTCGCCTTATGACTGCATCCGATGTACTTGTTGAAAGTCTGATCGATTGGGGCGTAGATGTCGTGTTCGGTCTGCCGGGAGACGGAATTAACGGTTTCGTTGAGGCGCTGCGCACGCATAAGGACCGCATTCGTTACATCCATGTGCGGCACGAAGAAACGGCTGCAATGGCCGCGACGGGCTATGCCAAGTTCACGGGCAAGCTCGGCGTGTGCTTTTGCACAGCGGCGCCTGGCGCGATCCATATGTTGAACGGGCTCTATGACGCCAAGATCGATCAGGCTCCCGTACTGGCGATTACCGGCATGACGTATCACGACCTGATTGGGACCAATTATCTGCAGGATATGAATCAGGATTACCTTTATCAGGACGTGGCAATCTACAACCAGCGACTGATGGGTCCTGCTCATGCGCGAAACATCGTCGATTATGCATGCCGCGCGGCGCTCGGGAACCGCGGCGTTGCTCACCTCGCGCTGCCGATCGACTATCAGGTAGCCGATATGGCCGATCAGAAAAGATCGAAGCGCAATCTAAAGGGACATACATCGGAGGCGTTTACAATTCCCAAGCGCGTTCCGGAGCGCATCCAGATCGAAAAAGCGGCCCGTGCCCTGCAAAACAAAAAGAAAATCGCGATTTTGGTTGGCTCCGGTGCGCGTGGCGCTCGGGAAGAAGTGCTGCAGGTCGCTGAACGTCTTGCTGCTCCTGTTGTCAAAGCCCTGCTCGGCAAAGATGTGGTCCCGGACGATAGCCCCTATACGACTGGCGGAACAGGCGTCGTCGGTACTCGTGCCTCTTCTGATGTTTTTGAAAACTGCGATGCGCTGCTCATTATCGGCAGCTCATTTCCGTATATAGAATTTCTGCCAAAGCCGGGACAAGCGCTCGGAATTCAGATCGATCACCGACCGGAACGCATTGGGTTACGGTATCCGGTGGACATCGGGTTGGTCGGCGATGCACAAGCCACGCTGCGCGAACTCCTGATGTATTTATCCCGCAATGACGACCGTACATTTCTCAAGCAAGCACAGAAGGGTATGGAGGAATGGTGGGAACTCATGGAAGAACGTGGTACCCGCACCGAAAAGCCCATGAAGCCGCAGGTAGTGGCCTGGAATCTGGGGCAATTGTTAGCAGACGATGCAATCGTTACCGGAGACTCAGGTACGGTCACAACGTGGGTTGCGCGCATGAAATTACGTGCGCAGCAGCAGTTTTCCTTTAGTGGAACACTCTGCAGCATGGCGGCCGGGTTGCCTTATGCCATCGGAGCGCAGGTTGGCCATCCAGGACGCCAAGTCGTTTCTTTCACCGGTGACGGTTCGCTCAGCATGATGATGGGCGATCTTGCAACGCTTGCTCAATACAAGCTTCCGGTCAAGATTGTTGTTCTGAAGAACAACACACTGGGGCTCATCAAGTGGGAACAGATGATTTATCTCGGCAATCCTGAATATGGTGTCGATCTCCATCCAATCGATTTTGTGAAAGTCGCCGAAGCGTGTGGCGCCGCAGGCGTGCGCATCGACAATCCCAAGCGCTGCAAAGATCAATTAAAACAGGCATTGGCCATGGACGGTCCGGTGGTGATCGAGTGCATCACCGATCCGAACGAGCCGCCTATGCCTCCGAAAGCGACTAAAGCGGAGATGAAGCATTTGGCGGAGGCGCTGGCCCGAGGCGAACGAGATCGCGGACGAATTTCGCTCACAATAGGCCGGCAGGCGATGGATGAATTTCTGTTTCCAGCTAGCGATTATGGCGTCCTGCCTCGTGCTGCCGGAAAGATCACGGGAGGAGACAAGAAGAAGGAGGAGAAATGATTCCCTCCAAAGAAGTGATGACTCCGAAGGCAGCCGAGGAGTTGGCTGCAGCGCTCGGGCGAAAAATCGATGGCGAGGTTCGATTCGATAGCGGTTCGCGTGCTCTTTACGCTTCAGATTTGTCGGTCTACAGACAAGTGCCGATCGGCGTGGTCGTGCCGCGAACATATGAGGACGTCATCCGGGCGGTTGCGATCTGCCGTGAATTTGGCGCTCCCATTTTCGGCCGCGGATGCGGAACCAGCCTGGCGGGCCAATGCTGCAATACTGCCGTCGTTATTGATTTTTCGAAGTACCTGAACAAGATACTGGAAATCAATGCTAAGCGCAGCTACGCCTGGGTAGAACCGGGCATCATTCTCGATACGCTTCGCGATCAGACTGAAAAACATCGCCTCACATTCGGTCCCGATCCGGCTACTCATGAGTACTGCACGGTGGGCGGCATGATCGGAAACAACTCCTGCGGCGTTCACTCTGTGAAAGCGGGGAGAACCGAAGATAATATCGAGGAACTCGACATCCTCACCTATGACGGTGTGCGGATGACAGTCGGGAAAACGAGCGATTCGGAGCTAGATTCGATTATCCGGAAGGGCGGACGCCGTGGGGAGATTTACGCGAAACTCAAGAATATTCGCGACCGCTACGCAAGTGAGATTCGAGCGCGCTTTCCCCAAATTCCACGACGCGTTTCCGGCTATAACTTGCCCGAGCTGCTCCCGGAAAACGGATTTCACGTCGCACGTGCTTTGGTCGGTACTGAAAGTACTTGCGCAATCATGCTTCGCGCCAAGTTGAAATTGGTGCCCAGTCCGCAGCATCGCGTGCTGGTTATGGTGGGTTTCCCAGATGTATTTACGGCCGGCGATCACGCTGCACCATTTCGTGAGATGGGCCCCGATGGTCTGGAGTGCTTTCATCACAAGGTCATCGAGAACGAGCACCGCAAAGGAAACCGCATGCCCGGCGAAAAGTTTTTCCCGGATGCGGATACATATGTATTGCTCGAATTCGGCGCCGACTCTGTGAAAGAGGCGAAAGCTCGCGCGCAAACGGCTGTGCAGAAAATCCGCGCCATGGATCACGACCATACCTGGATTCGCACGATTGAAAACGAGCACGATCAAAAACTCATCTGGAAAGTGCGCGAAAACGGTGTGGGAGCCAGTCGCATTCCGGGAATCGAAGATGCCTGGCCGAGCTGGGAAGACGCTGCTGTGCCTGTCGAGCAGGTGGGCAATTATCTGCGCGAACTCTACAAGCTGTTGGACAAGCATCGCTACCAGATGACCTTATTTGGGCACATTGGTGACGGCTGCTTACACACCCGCATCACGTTTAACTTGAAAACAGCCGAAGGAGTAAGGAACTATCGCGAATTCATTACCGAAGCTGCGCATGTCGTTACGCGCTTCGGCGGATCGCTCTCCGGCGAACACGGCGATGGACAAGCGCGTGCGGAGTTTCTTCCGGTGATGTACGGCTCGGAGATCGTGCAGGCATTTCGCGAGTTTAAATCCGCATGGGATCCGGAATGGCGCATGAATCCGGGGAAAGTAGTGGATCCCTACCCGATGGACACGAATCTGCGGGTCGGTCCCGATTTCAAGCCGAAGCCCGTCCTGACGGTATTTCAGTTTCCGGAGGATCAGGGCAGCTTTGCTCACGCGACCGAGCGTTGTTTCGGAGTTGGAAAGTGTCGCGGGCTAGACGGCGGCACCATGTGCCCCAGCTTTCATGCCACTCGCGAAGAAATGCACAGCACACGCGGACGGACGCGGCTCTTATTTGAGATGTTGCGCGGTGATGTGATCCAAGACGGCTGGAAAGATCCGCATGTGAAGGACGCCCTTGATCTGTGTCTCGCGTGTAAGGGCTGTAAGGGCGATTGTCCGGTCAATGTCGATGTCGCGACATACAAATCGGAGTTCTTATATCACTATTACGACGGGAAACCGCGACCTACCAGCGCATATGC
>DAISJE010000178.1:0-8340 GCA_036821665.1 Bryobacteraceae bacterium
AAATCGAGAGTATTCCGTGTATGATCCGCGAACGTGCGGACGCCGCGTTCACACAGAATCACGTTATAGTTCCCATCCGCGAGAATGTACTCCGCCGCCATGAGGAACTCTTCGAGCGTGGATGACATGCCACGTTTCAGCAGAATTGGTTTCCGCGAGCGTCCGGCGCGGCGCAGCAAGGAAAAGTTCTGCATATTACGTGCGCCGATTTGCACGCAATCGGCATACTGCTCGACAAGATCGAACGTTTCGACGTCAATCGCTTCGGTCACGATTCCCAAACCGGTCTCCTCGCGCGCTGCGGCGAGGTGACGTAAACCTTGCTCGCCGAGACCCTGAAAACTGTACGGCGAAGTTCTCGGCTTATATGCGCCACCGCGGAGCAATTGACCGCCTGCCGCCTTTACCGCACGTGCCGATTCCAGGATCTGTTCGCGCGTTTCCACAGAACAAGGGCCGCCGCACAAAACGATTTCATTGCCGCCGACCGCAACATCGTTGACACGAACAATCGTATTTTCCGGCTTTGTCTCGCGGCTCACCAGCTTGTAGGCCTTGGAGACCCGAATGGCTTCCGCGACGCCCGGCATGTCCTCGAATTCCGCCGGATCGACGGGTCCGCTATTGCCGGTAATTCCGATGGCAGTGCGCTGCTCGCCCGGAATGATGTGCGCGTTGAAACCGAGAGCTTCAATGCGCTCACAAACGCGTTTTATATCCGCAGGGCCCGCGTGGGCCTTCATAACGACAAGCACTCTGGCTACTCCCGTTGCCTCTTAAGAGTAACGAAACAGAAATTCAGCCGGGAGCCGCGAAAACCGTGAAGCCTATAAGATGGGAGGAACTGGGGTGACCAGCTAGCTCTCTTCGCGAATGTCAGATATAGCCTTCCTTTTTCCAGGCCAAGGATCTCAACATGCCGGCATGGGCAAGTCTCTTGCCGGCCAATATCCCGCAGCGCGGCGGGTCTTCGAGGAAGCGGACGAAGTGCTAGGGTTTTCGATTTCGACAATATGTTTCGATGGCGCGGAAGAAGATTTAAAGAAAACTGAAAATACACAGCCCGCGCTGTTAGCTGTATCGATCGCGGCCTATCGTGTTTTGGAGAAGCAGGGGATTCGTCCCAAGCTGGTTGCCGGCCATAGTTTGGGTGAGTACTCCGCGCTTGTTGCGGCGGGAGCTCTGGAATTCAAAGATGCTATTCGCCTGGTGCGCAAACGCGGTCAGTACATGCAGGAGGCGGTTCCGCAAGGCGTCGGCGCCATGGCAGCGCTTTTAAAACTGTCGGAGGACAAGCTGGAGGGTGTGCTCAAAGAAGCCGCGCAGGGCGAAATCGTGACCGCTGCGAATCTTAATTCGCCCGATCAGATTGTGATTGCGGGTCACGCGAAAGCCGTCGAACGCGCTATGGATCTGGCTAAAGCTGCCGGTGCCAGGCGGGCCATTCTACTTCCGGTCAGCGCGCCTTTTCATTGTCCTCTTATGATTCCGGCGCAAGAGAAAATGCGTCCCGAACTGCGCTCCACGCGCTTCAACGATCTTCAAATTCCACTCATTAATAATTGGCAGGCGCGCCTCATCGGCACCGCAACAGATGCTTTAACGGGACTGGAACAGCAGATTCCCAATCCTGTTCGTTGGACCGATACCGTCCGCGAAATGTCCAGACAAGGCATCAAGCGATTCGTTGAGGTTGGACCTGGAACAGTACTGTTGGGGCTTTGCCGCAATATCGATAGCAGCTTACGGGGCGCGAAGTTCGGCGACCCGGCCGACCTGGACGGCGTCGGATTGCTTTTGACTTGACGAGAAGATCGCTATGTTTCCGGTACTTCCTTGCTTGACAGTCAATTCCCCCTTCGGCAGACTTAAGGTTCGACGGAGGTTTTCGTGAGGCGTTTCGTAATCCTACTGCTTGCGTTACCTATCGCCGTATTTTCGCAACAGGACTCGCAGAGCGCGGGCCAACAGAGTCAAAGCTCGCCAGGCCAGAACCCCCTGACCACCCTCGCCAGTGAATTTTTCAGCGGCGACTTCGTTAATTTTCACGGCACGGCGGCCGGGGTCTACGAGGCCAATCAAGGTCTCCTCGGCAATGGCCAGGGGGGAGCGGGCGGCTTTATGCTTGGCGGCGGCGTCCAGGCATTTCATCAATTTCGCGATTCGGAATTATCGCTAGGCTACACTCTGGACTACACACATTACCAGAACGGCGGTTACAACAGCGGTTTTGTCCAAAACCTTTCGTTGGCGTACACCAAAAGACTAAGCAGGCGATGGAGCCTTGGATTAATAGAATCGGCCGGGATGTACCGATATGGAGTGAGCTATTACGGACAGCCCAACGGTCCGACACCGGCTATAGCGAACCCGTTCAGCCCGGTTACGAAGTTCTTGTCCAGCGGCCTTTCTTTGACATACAGGCAAACTGCGCGCTTGAGTTATATCTTTTCGGGCAACTTTTACCTGTCCAGATATAGTTACCCGGGTGCAATCGGAACTACCGGCGTTACCGGATCAGGATCTGTCAGCTATCGCCTAACCGAACGAACCACCATTGGAGGAACTTATTCGCATAGTTACTACACGTATCAACACGATGCGGGACAGGCGACCATCGACGGCGTTTATCTCAACTTGTCGCATCAATTTCTACAGTATTGGACGGCAAGTGCTGATGTTGGATTATCCAGATCGAATTCCTCCGGCATCATCCGAACTCCTGTTAACGTGATCTTCAACGGACAGCAGATCACGGGTTATCTTGTCGGACCATATAAGCTAGATAAGCTTACGCCGTCTATATCAGGCAGCGTTTCCCGGCGCTTTCGCCGAATGGTGGCCACAGGTTCTGTCGGTCAGGGAGTTAATCCGGGCAACGGTGTTTATCTTGCATCGCGCAACCGGTTCATCACGGGAACAGTCTCATATAGCACGCTGCGCTCGAATATTAGCGCCTCTGGCGGATGGTTCCACCTGACTAGCTTGGCGAATACCGTGTCGACCGGTTATTCAACCGGTAGTTTCGGCCTCTCCTACGGCTATACATTGACTCGACATTTGTCGGCCAACGCCCGTTACGACTATTTTCGATACGGCGGTTTATACACTTTTTCCGGGGGAGGCGACAATCGATTTACATTTGGAATTACATTCAGCTCGAAAACGGTCCCGCTTACGCTGTTTTAATTCCTGGTGAGGTGTTTCCGGCGTTTCTATAGCGGGCGGACGGATCGAACGGACAACAAGCAACGAATTGCCGAGGCGTGCACCACGCCTGCGTGGGACAGGCACGACTGCCGCTCGCGCGGTCAACGTGCCTCGGTGTGAGAGACGTGCCGTTACGCTCAGGACAGTCGAGCCAGTCCCGCTGTTTCAGCGCTATTGAATTTGACCCCCGGTAATCGCTTGTTTTAGCCGGTCGGCGAAGTTTTCACCAGATTCGGTTTCGAGCTTCCTTTTTTCTACCGGCAACACCGAATCCAACTCGTGAACAAGCCGCAACAGGCTTTTGATATTCGATTCAATCAGCTTGCCGCTGCCGATTATCTCCGGCTGAGGCAAATAGTGAGCATCCACTCCGAAATCCATCCGCATGTCTTCTTGTGATGAACCGCTCCACTCGACGCCGCTGTCAAATTCCGCTCCGAAGCAGGACAATATTACGCGGGCGGGCCGCAGATTCCAGTCCTTGTCGTACTGCCATAGATCCCACCAACTTTCTACCCGGTATGCAATGTCATCGCCCGTATAGTCGCTCAACATTTTCATCACTTCGGATACATCAATGGGGCCGTTCACGGCTTGTTCAAACAATGGCGGTTCGGTAGTGCCGACTGCCTGAACGGAAATTGTCGATTGCGGCTGCGAGCGCTGCGAAAAAGGAAAGAGCCGGAGTAGCTTTTCAAAATATTTCACGCGACTCGCGCGCCGGTCTTGGGTAAGCCAAATCGACAGGAATAACTGGTCCGTCACGTGTCTATTATCTCGTTCGACCACGGCGCCGCATGCCGGGAATTGAAACAGATTCTATCGGAGATGTTTTTTATTGAGATAATGAATTAGTGCTCACCGATCTCGTCCAAATCAAGCGCAATGGCGAGAAACAGCGCGAGGAGAATCAGCGTTTCCGCGCCTGGCTCAAACGTCATAACTTCGTTGAGCGGCGCTTCAAAACGATTGCGGAAGATGTCGAGGAATCAATTGATTGCACGGCTTGCGCGAACTGTTGCCGGGTTGCTACTACACAGATTTCAGAGCGCGATATCGACCGGCTGACCCATCATTTGGGCCTTAAAACAGACGAATTTTTGCAGTCGTACACTATTCAGACCGCGGACGAAGGGCGCATATTAAAACGCAATGAGAATGGGTGCGTTTTTTTGGATGGCACACTTTGCTCAGTCTATGACGCCCGTCCGGATACCTGCCGGTTATTCCCGCATTTAGTTAAAGGGAACGGGTCGTTTTTGAGCCGTATGTGGCACATGCCCGACCGCGCTGTTTATTGCCCGATCGTATTTAACACACTCGAACAATTCAAAGCGGAAACGGGGTTCAAGAAATGATCGTAGCCCTGCTCATTGTGCTCGCTTTGGCCGTCGGATTTGCTGCCTTTCAATTTTCCGAGGCGAGGCGTTGGCGTGAAACCGCCGCCGAAGCTCGTGAGGAAAATCGGCGTAAAGCGGCTGAACTGGAAGAGGCCAAAATGACCGCTTTTCAGCAGACAGCTGAAAGCAATAAAAATCGCGAACTGGCCGAAGCGCAGTGGAGGCTTTTGACTCAGGCGCAGCAGCAACTCGAAGACAAGTTTCGCTCCTTGGCATCGGAAGCATTGCAAAACAATAGCCAACTTTTCCTTGATCGCAGCCGCGATCAGTTACAGCACTTCGTTGCTCCGGTTTCAGACTCGCTACGACGCTTCGAGGAACAGGTGCAAGCCATTGAGAAGAGCCGTGCCGGCGCGTACGAGAGCATTTCTGCTCAGGTTTCGACTCTGACGCAATTGCAGGAACGGGTCCGCGAATCGACCGAGCAACTTAAGACTGCACTGCGCTCGCCCATTCAGCGCGGCCGCTGGGGTGAAATGCAGTTGCGTCGAGTTGTCGAATTGGCCGGAATGCTCGAATACTGCGATTTCGATGAGCAGAAGACGCTTTTTGGCGAGACGAATCAGCGCCCCGACCTGATTGTGCGGCTGCCGAATAACTGCCAGGTTGTCGTGGATGCGAAAGTCTCTCTCGAAGCTTATTTACGGGCAATCGAGTCGCCGGATGATATCGACCGCCTTCGTAATCTTTCCGATCACGCGAAACAGGTTAGAACACACGTTAAAGGGCTTGCGGAGAAGAGCTATTGGCAGCGCCTCTCATGCTCGCCTGAATTCGTTATCGCATTTTTGCCGCTTGAATCGCTCCTCAGCGCAGCCCTGGAACGAGATCCGGCGCTCATTGACTTCGCGGTCGAACGACGCGTCCTGATCGCTACGCCCATGACGCTTATTACGTTGCTGCTCACGATCGCGCATGGCTGGCGTGAACAGGCCACGGTCGAAAATCTCGATAAAATACGCTCGACAGGCCAGGAACTCTATGGCCGCCTGCTCACGATGAGCCAGCATTTTGCGCGGCTCGGCGAATCTATCGAGAAAACTGTCGGTACCTACAATCAGACGGTTGGGTCGCTGGAACGAAATGTCCTTCCCTCTGCGCGCAAGTTCAAGGATCTTCGTCCGGCAAATGCGGGGCAACTGGAAGAAGCGCGACCCCTGGAGGTTGGTCCTCGCGCGCTCGACAGTTCCAAGTGGAAGGTAATGGAACCAGCCAAACAGGCATGATCTCAACGTATATAAAAGGCTCTCTTTGTCGTTGAGGCCCGGTTCCTAGACGGTAAAAGGCGCATCTTCGGGCGGCGGGGCTCACTCTTCTTGCGTCATAATGTGGACATCCGGTGAATCCGTGCGTTTAGAGTTTGTCCCCACATTTTTAGTCGTTTGGGCTTGCGCTTTCAGCATTTTCCCGTCGGTGATAACAGCCGAGACGGCAAATGGCATCCCGAATATGACGCTTCCTCCCAAAGCCGGGAAGGTAGAACTTTTTCCCGAAAATGCCGTGAAACCCGGCATGAAAGGAGTCGCGTGGACGGTGTTCCAAGGCAGTAAACCCGAATCGATTCCGGTGGAAATCATCGGCACGTGGCAGAATGCCTGGGGCCCGAGGCAAGACATTATCGTGGCAAGGCTGACCGGCAGGGCGTCGCACACGAATGTTGCGGGCGGCATGAGCGGCAGCCCGGTTTACATAGATGGCAAGCTGCTGGGCGCCATCTCGCTTCGACTCAGCGTCTTTTCGCCGGACGCCATCTGCGGCATCACGCCCATCCAGCTTATGCTCGATGTCAAATCTTTCGACACGGGACGCCCGGCCAATGCCCGCACACCGGACAAGATTCAGCGTGTTGATACATCCTTGCCGGTGCCGAGTCATCTGCTGGCTCGCGTAATGGCTGCCGGCGCATCGGGGAATTTACCAGAGACTCCGATGATGACTCCCATTGCCACGCCGATCACCATGTCGGGCTTTACCGACAATGCAATTCAGGAATTCAGCCCGATCTTTAATCAGCTCGGTCTAACAGTGGCTCAGGGAGGCGCAGGCGGATCCCTCGATTCAGCAACGCCGGCAAAAGATTGGGCTAGCTCGATGCAGCCGGGCGACAGCATTGCCGCCGTACTGGTTGCCGGCGATATGACCATGACAGGGGGAGGGACGGTCACTTATAACGATGGCAAACGCATTCTCGCCTTCGGTCACCCGATGTTCAATTTAGGGCCGGTAGATATGCCGATCGCAAAGGACGAGATCATCACCACACTGGCTTCCTCCTATCAGCCGACAAAAATGGGCAATGCCACTGAAGTGGTCGGCGCGCTGCGCCAGGATCGTCACAGCGCTATTGAAGGCGAACTCGGGGCTACGGCGCAGATGATTCCGGTGGCAATGCATGTGCGGTCCTACAACCAAGACAACACGGTACATAGCTCGCGCAACTTTCATTTCAGCGTTTTTGTAGATCAGAAGTGGACACCGTACCTGATGATGGCTACGCTGTTCAACTCCCTTTCGCAATTGAATGACTTTTCGGAAGAGGCTACTTTCCGTTTGCATGGCGAGTTGGAAGTTCAGGGGCAGCATCGCATCGAGCTGACGACCATGCAAGCGCCCGCGGGCACACCGGTTCCAACGCCCATGCTGCTGGCCGGCTGGTGGGGCGACAAGTTTAACCGCTTATTCCTGAACTCCGACAAGATGCCGAAGTTGGACGCGGTAAATGTCAGTGTAGATCTTCTGCCCGAGCGCCGAACCGCGCAGATCGAATCGGCATGGATCGCCGATAACAAGGTAATGCCCGGCAGCGTGGTTCCGATAAAAGTGTTTCTTCAGCCCTATCACGGTGAAAGGATGGAACGCAGTATAAACCTCAAAATTCCGGTTGGACTGTCGCGCGGACAGCATGAAATTCTTTTCAGCGATGCGGAAACCTTAAACCGTTTCCAGAACATTGCAAGCTCGCTGAACCGGATTGAGGATATCCCGCAAACGGTGGCCATGTTGAACGAGGAGCGCAGCAACAACAAGCTCTACGTTTCGCTGATCGATTCCCAACCGACTGTTTACTCGGACGAAAAAGTTCTGCCAAGTCTGCCGGCATCCGTTCTGAACGTGATGCAAAGCGGACGCGTAACGAATCATCAGTTCGTGAGTTCACCGGAAAGCGCGCACGAGGAAACATCTATACCTTTCGATCAGGTCGTCACCGGAAGCTACTCGCTGAAGATCTTCGTGAATTAATTAAAGGGTGCTATCCCAGACGTGCTTCGCACCCCGGACTTCCATACGCCAATAATGTCAAAACATTCAGTCCTGCGCAGGACAGCACTCATCGGGTGCCTCTTCGTTTTCCCGTTTCTCTCCTGGGCGGTCGATACGCACGTGTGGGATCAATCGGACCAGGGCGATTTTCTAAAAGGAACGCTGAAGCATTTGTCCCTACGAAGCGATGGGCACATCACACTGGCTCCCGAATTTAAAGAATTGGATAGTACGAGTGTGCCCTATCTTTGGGCGGTGGCACAGGATTCCAAAGGAACGCTTTTCTATGCGGGGGGCGCGCCCACTGGTGCAACCACAAAGGTTCTCAGCCTGAGCCCGGGTGGTAAGCCGAAGGTATTCGCTGAGCTTCCGGGGTTGGAAGTACACGCGCTCGCTGTAGACGCCGAGAACCGGATTTATGCGGCGGTTCTGCCCGACGCCAAAATTTATCGAATCGATCAGAATGGGA